>DPOH01000030.1 GCA_003539755.1 Clostridium sp. | reverse complement strand
CGAATGTGAGTCGAGTTTCCTTATAAAAACAGACAATTTTACATTTGGTGTGAGTCGAGCTACCTATTCTATCTATACGTAAATCCTAAATCATATATGATAATAAAAATCATTTATTATATATATTCAGTACTATCTTCACTAAAAACATTCTAAATATATAAAATTTCAAAAAGATATTTTTTAAAATCCATATAAAAATAGCTACAAGTAATCTTCTAACTACTTGTAGCCTAATTTTTTAATTCAAAACTTAAATAATATTCTTTTAATTAAGAGTCCATAGCTTTATTTCAGCTTCCCCTTTTCCTTCTGCAAATAAACTTACTCCATCACTTGTTATATCTGTAAATATTCTAGCTGTAAATACTTCTTCTCCATCATTCACAAAAATTTCAACTGAAGATATATCCACAAATATACGAAGCTTTAATGTTTCCTTATCATATGCACACTTTCTTTTAAGTCCATACTCCTCAGCAAATACCTTTCCAGATTTGCTTCTGTCTAAAACAAGCTTTTTATCTTTTATATCATAATAAAATAAAGTTTCTTCATTTTTTCCTTTTCTAATCTTTATTCCTATACTCTCTCCTTCAAAGTTTTTAAAATTACATTCAGCTTCAAATACAGTTTCATTGAAGCCTTCCACATCTATTTCTTCACTATCAAGATTATAATTTCTATATAACTCAGATTTTCTTAATTGCACAAGTTCCCTTACTGGCTTTTGGATTAACCTATCACCATCTAACTCAATTTCTCTAGGAATAGTAAGACAATGTGCCCATCCATTATCATCAGTAGGATAAGCTATCTCAGGCAGTCCCATCCATCCAATTATTATAGTTCTACCATCTGGACATTTAGTAGTCTGTGGTGCATAGAAATCAAATCCTCTATCTAATTCATAGAACTTTTCATGATTAAAATTACAATCATTAAAATCAATCATATCTCCAACCATATAGCCTGACTGAAATATATTTCTGTATTTATCACCTTTAGGTTCTAATCCTTGAGGTGAAAATATTAATGCAGATTTATTATTCTCAAACTTCACATAATCTGGACATTCCCACATAAATCCATTACCTGTAAATTTAGTTTTAAGCTCATCTTTATATTTCCAATTAAGCAAATCATCTGACTCATAAACTGCTATAGTCCCAATATTGTCAGCTTTTCTTTCTGCACCTATAAAGCAATAATACTTATTACCTTCCTTAAATACCTTAGGGTCTCTAAAATTATCAGTAAATATTTCAGGTACATCCTCTATTACTGCCTTCTGATCCTTGATAATTTCTCCCTCTTCATTCATTACAGCATGACATTGATAAGGATGCCTTACCCAATCTTCATTTCTTGTATTTCCTGTATAAAATAAATGAAGCTTATTATCTTCAACTATTCCTGTTCCTGAAAATGCCCCATGGCTTTCATAATATTTAGTAGGTATTATTCCTACTCCACAATCCTTCCAATTTACTAAATCCTTTGAAGATACATGATACCAATGTTTTATTCCATGTACAGGTCCAAGAGGAAACCATTGATAAAATAAATGATACTCTCCATTGTAGTATGAAAATCCATTAGGATCATTTAAAAGTCCTGTTACAGGTTGAATATGAAACTTCTGTCTATATGGACATTTATTTACCAGTTTTTTAAGTTTATCTATTTCTAATTCTTTTGCTTCAAGTATAGTTCTATATCTTTCTTCTCTAGTCCATTCTCTCATATATTAATTTCTCCTTATAAGGGAAATAGAAGGTATTAGCAACCTAATCCTTCTTTTTCCATTTATTATAATACTTTTATATTTTTCGCCTTATCTATTATGCTTCTTTCTTATTTAAAAATCTTGAAAGCATAATAGTTGATACAGCTGCAACAACTATTGATATAGCCATTCCTATAATATAGTTAACCATTGAATCTGGTCTTATAGATATAATTCCTGGAAGTCCTGCTGCCCCTGGTGCTAATGCAAGAACTTTTGTAAGCATTATATATGCACACGCTACTCCAGATCCAATCATTGCACCATAGAATGGATAACGTAATTTTAAGTTTACACCAAAAATTGCTGGTTCTGTAATTCCAAGCATTGCTGATATACCAGAAGTAGTAGCAACACCTTTCATCTTGTCATCCTTTTTAAGTAATACAATTACTGCTAATGCTGCTGCACCTTGAGCTACATTTGACATAGCTGCTACTGGGAATATGAATGAACCTCCTGTTGTTGCAATGTCTGCAAGAAGTTGAGTTTCAACTGCTGTAAAGCTGTGGTGCATTCCTGTAATAACTATTGGTGCATATAGGAATCCAAAGATTGCTCCTCCTATTGGTCCTAAAGTATTAATCAACCATAATAATCCAGATGTTATTCCATTACCTGCTAATCTCATAATTGGTCCTATAGCTATAAATGTTAAAAGTCCTGTGATAAATACAGTAAATAATGGTGTTAATAAGTTGTCCAATACTGAAGGTACTACTTTGTGTAATGTCTTTTCTGTCTTAGCAAGTACAAATGACGATGCTAAAACTGGAAGCACAGTTCCATGATAACCTACTTTAGCAATAGAAAAACCTAATATATTCCAATATGGTACTGTTCCTTCTAAAACAGCTGATGGATAGCTATATCCATTTAATAAATCACCGTGTATCATAAGTGCACCAATACATGCTCCTAAGTATGGATTACCACCAAAAGCTTTTGTAGCTGAAAATCCTAAGAAAATTGGTAAAAATGCAAATCCTGTATTAGCAAATGTATTAATCATTTCTGCTAAATCTTTGTATTGTGGATATGCTTCAATAAGTGATTTTCCTTCTATGAATAATCCTTGTGAAGTAAGGATATTGTTAATTCCCATTAAAAGCCCTGCTGCAACAAGTATTGGAAGTACTGGCACAAACACATCTGCTAAAGATTTAATTAGCCTTTGTAATGGATTTAATTTCTTTTCTGCCTCTGATTTTAATTCTTCCTTTGAAGTTTCACTTATATCTGCAATTTTAACCAGCTCTTTATACACTTCATTTACAATTCCCGAACCTAATATTATTTGAAATTGTCCTGCATTATTAAAATTTCCTTTAACTATAGGCATTGATTCAATAGCTTTTATATCGATTTTACTATCATCTTTAAGAACAAGCCTTAACCTTGTAGCACAATGAGCTGCACTCACAATATTTTCTTTTCCACCTATGTGAATTAAGATTTCTTCACTAATTTCTTTGTAGTTTTTACTCATATATCTCTCTCCTTTATACACAAAACAAACTTTATATATAATAATTTCTTCGTGTGAAACGTTTCATTTTGATCATGTTTAAATCTTAATACGTTTTCATAATATAGTCAAGCCTTTTTTAATAAAAAAATTTATTGTTTTTAAATTAACAAAAAAGATTTCACATATGTTTTCAGTGAAATCTTATCCAGATAAAGCATTTTTTATTTAGTTGTTTGCCCTTTAATAAATGTCACTGGAAGTATTATCTTCTTATGAACTTTTTTCTTTTCAATTATGTTTATCAAAGAAGATACAGCCATCTGCGCAATTTCTCCAATAGGTTGTCTTATAGTAGATAAAGTTAATTCATCACGAGCAGATGATCTGCTTC
>DPOH01000029.1 GCA_003539755.1 Clostridium sp. | reverse complement strand
AAAATAATCATTATTAAAATTTAAATATTTGACAAAAAATAAAAAAAATTTACATTATAAAATGTAATAATGTAAATTAAAGAACATTTATTGATTTTAATATAATAAGAACTTTTATTATTAAAAATACTAAAGAAGTGGAAGTGCAAAAGTATTATATACAATATGTTCGTAAAGCACGAATAAAAGTTTAAAAACTTTAATAAAAACAAAGGTTAAAGTTTTATCTTATTTTAATGTTCTTCTACACTATTAAACTATTTATATTTTAATAAAACAATTGGAATTGGAGGAAATTATGAAAAAGACATTGCGTATTGTTTTGTTGCTTACTTTACTGTGTCAATATGTGATACCTGTTACAACAATAGCACAAGAAAATAGTAGCGTAAATTCAAGCAAATATAATGATTCATATAGTTGGTATAGTTCGTTCGAAGAATCACAAAAAGAAAGAACAAAAGAAACAAGTGTGAGTCAAACTGACGAAAATTACAAAGTTCAAGTGAAGAATCAAGTATAAGTAGTTCAGAGCCAAGCAGTGAAGAGCAGTCCAACGCTCCACCAAAGTTCACATTAAAAAGAGCTAGCTCTGAAAATGGTCCAGTAGGACCAAATATTTCTACTGGACCCAAAGTGATAGGAAAAATAGTTGATGCGCCTTATGTAAAAATTTTAAGCGAAGGGCAAATTATAGATGCGAAATATTCGTTCACTCCTGTTTTTACTTCAGAAACAACTGTTAAGTACGTAGAAAATGGGTTAGAAAAAAATTTGGGGAGTCAAAATACTGCATATATTAGAAAAAATGCAGTCAATAGTAGCCAAAATACTTATGTTGAATTTAATAATATAGGTTATCATAATGGTAGAAAAATTGGTATGAGGGTTGTACCTACTGAATTCTCTGGAGATGAATTCCAAATAGTTGTAAAAAATACACCCGTTAACGGTGTGGGAACCCTTGGGGACTATCAGCCTGGCTCAATAAAAAATACACCTTCTGGATTAGCACCAACTTTAGAATACAAATTTTTTTATGGAGATACAGAAGAGCCAGCGGAAATTTCAGGGCACTTCAACATGGGTCAGCTAGATTTGCAAGAATGGCTGGCATTTTATCCAGAGAGTAATATAGTAGATAGTTTAGTAGTTGGAAATAATGTGTTAAATGAGATTGAACTACCTAATGGAGCTGTCACAGGAGCTGTCACAGGTGTTGCCAGGCAGTCAACTGATGGTAACACAGTTAGTCTGAATGATCCGAGAAATACATTCTCTGTTACTTTTGGACCAACAACAAAAGTAAAACTTAAAGCAGGTGCTGAAAGATCAGGTAGTACTGGAAGTACTATAGGGTTTTCTAGACTTTTTCCAGGTAGTTTCAGTGATCCTGATCCATTCAAACAAGTTGAAGATAAAAAGTTAGAAGATAAAAAGGCAAATTTTGTAGTAACTCAATTACTTCCAAATAGAGCAGTAGATAATAAATATAATAATTTTTTATTCGAAGACAAGATAGAAGAAATACTTAATATAGACAACGTCAAAGTGTATAATGGTTTGGGAGCAGATGTATCTACTAGCTTTGATATTAAAATTGTTGGTCAAAATATTACAGCAACTGCAAAAAGTAATTTTTTAAGTGATATGAATAATTATGGTCAATACTATAAAATGAGAATAGAAACTACACTTAAAGATAACTTAAGTAACTAATAAATATTAAAATATAAAAAAGGTACAAATTTAGAAGTACCCAACCTTGCAAGTCGAACGTTTGATGATAGAAAAGTGTCAACGAACGAAGTGATTGCAAAATATTCAGGAATTTTTTTACCTGGAGAAGCTACAGGAGAAAAATTGGTTAATGGCCAAACAAGTTCAATCTCTTATGTTGGGGATGTAGTGACGTATACGATTCGTCTGAACCATACAAAAGGTACAGGGGAATGGACAGGAAGTATTAAAGACAAACTGCCAGAAAACATGAGTTATCAAGCAGGCACGGCCACTTTTAATGGGACAGTTGTAAAAGATGAGGATGTATGGAAAGAGGGAACGTTGACTGTACCAAATGTCACGGTGAATGATACCAATGAAACGGCAGAAGTAACGTTTAAAGCAAAAGTCAATAAAGAAGTACTGGGAACAACGGTGAAAAATAAAGCAGAAGCGATACCAAATACACCGACAGATCCAAATGATCCAAACAATCCGAATACACCAGATATACCAGAGGTGCCAAGTAAAGTAGTACCGTCAGCTGGGAAATTAGCGACTGAGAAAACCGTTTATGACAAGGATGGAAATTCTGTAGGGAATCAAAAAGTGAAGGTAGGCGATATTATTGAATATCGGATCAATGCGAAAAATACAGAAGGCGCCGAAACCATTGTCAATAATGTGAAAGTCAGTGATGAAATCCCTGCGGGATTAAGCTATCAAGCAGGTAGCTTGAAAGTAACGATGCCAGACGGAAGCACGAAACCATTGTCCGATGAACAAGTAAATGGACAAACATTGGCAACTGGGGATTTGGGTAGCCTTAAAGGTGGAGAAGGAGTTACCATAAGCTTTAAAGTAAAAGTAAAGGAAAAAGCAACAGGAACGGTTACGAACGTAGCTACAGTAAATGGTAATGTACCACAAAAAACACCGGGAGAACCAGATATTCCATTGACTCCTGAAAAGCCTAGAGTATTGACAAATGTTAGCAAGAAAAAAGAACCAAGTACCCCATTAAGTATACCCTCTCATAGTCGAGAAAAATTGCCTAGCACAGGAGAAAAAGTATCATATATTTTGTCTGTTTTAGGCGCTATCATCGTGTTATTTGCTATAGGATATAAATTAAAAAGGAGGAAATGATTTGAAAAAAATCAGTTTATTTCTTATTGGAATGCTCTTCTTTACTTTCCTAACAGGATGCAGTAATTATGGTACCAAGGATAGTAGTTCAGGTGATAGCCGACAATCGTCTAAAAAAAGCAAAAATACTGAAGGCTCTCAAGCAATACAAGAGAAGACCAACAAAGCTGTGATTGATGTCGTTAAATAGCATTAATGGGATATAAAGATGGAATAATATATTTAATAGAAATATTATCTTAATTCTGTCTGTTTTATAGTTGGATTAAAAGAGGGACCTAAACTGTTTTGGGTCCCTCTTTATAAATATATTTAAATAAATAAGATATATTGTGAGTGATTTCAGGAATATATGTGAGTGTAATTTGAAAGGAGAAATCTTTAAATGATATTTTATACAGAAACGTTTATAAAGCTTCTACTCGGACTGTTGATGGCTAC
>DPOH01000119.1 GCA_003539755.1 Clostridium sp. | reverse complement strand
TTAAAAAGTATATGTACTGGAATTGATAAAGTTAGAGCTGAATATATAGAAAGTACAAGTACTGTTGTGAAAGAATTTAATTTTTAATTGAATAGGGATTTGAATATAAAAATAACGCTAAGAGAGAAACCTCAGGCGTTATTTTTTGTGCAGAGACTTATATTTATAAGCATAAATATTTTATCTAGAATGAAGTCTTTTTGATTTATAACAGTACTGTAGGGAATTCCTTTTAATGCAGCATACTTTTTTACAGTATTTCCTTGAAGAAATACATAATTTATAAGTTCAAGTTCCTCTTCTGTAAGTTTATTAAGAGCGTTACGTAAAAGAGTAAGGTCAAGCTTTTTTAATAGGTTATAATCTACAGGGAGATTATTAGATTCAATGGTGTTTTGTACATTTTCTAGTACAAGAGTTGAAGAGCCTTCAAGATGGCTCCTGGATAAATTCTTTTCTATAAGGTCATTAATACTATTCTTTATTCCATTGATAGCATAAGCAACAAATCTATGAGTAGCAGGCTTATAATATGAAACGCATTTGAAGAGGATTCTATAGCATTCATTCATAATATCTTCAAATTCATATCCATGTATAAATGTTTTTTTAGATAGGTTTATTATAAAAGGCTTAAATTCATTAACAAGTTTTTCTTTTGATTCTTCATCACCAGCTTTAGATTTTATAACAAGGTTTTCAATGTAGTTATAATTCATTGGATCACCCCAAAATGTTTATTCTTATGTAATGTATATGGTTGAAATAAAGAAATTCTGAGAAGTGATATGAGATTTTTTTAGAACTGTCCATATATCTATTTTATCTAAATAAATAGATATATGGAGGTTATTTTTATGGGAAATTTTATTATAGCAGCAGGTCATACTGCAAGTGGGAATATTGGATGTGGAGTTGTAGATAGGTTGGATGAAAGTAATTGTACAAGAGAAATTTCATCATCAGTTGTATCTTATTTAGAGCAGTTAGGTCATTATGCAAAGTTACTTAGAATTGATAAAAGCAACACTTATAAATGTCAGGATTGTTATGAAAGAGCTGAAGAGGCTAATGATATAGCACAAAGTATTAATATTGATTTATATGTGGAAATTCATATTAATGCAGGGGGAGGTACTGGGAGTGAGGTTCTTACAATAAGTAAATCAGAAGTAGCTAAGAATGCAGCAGAGAGTGTGTCACATTCATTATCACAAAAACTTGGAATACCTAACAGGGGAGTTGAGAGTGCTAATCTAATAGTGCTGAAGAAAACAAGTATGCCAGCTATATTAGTGGAATGTTTATTTGCTGATAGCTCAGATGCAGAGAAGTATAATGCAGATCTTATAGCAAGAGCTATAGTTAATGGACTAGTTGGAGAAAACAGTTGTGAGAATAATATATGGAAGTTAGGTTGGAATAGGAATGATAAGGGCTGGTGGTATTGTACTGATGCAATAAATAAATGCTATTATACTTTAAAAGATGGATGGAAGTTAATTGATGGGGACTGGTTTATATTTGATGAAGATGGATATGCTCTGCAGAATACTTGGTACCATGATAAAAGTGATGGGAAGGATTATTATCTTGGTGATGATTGTAGAATAGTTAAAGGCAATTAATTTCTAATAAAATTCTTATTATTGTTGCAAATTTTAAAATATAATCTGGTTGTTGCAAATGTTGTTGCAAACTAACAAAAAAGGCTGTACTACAAGGTATCTAAACCAAGTAACACAGCCATTCCAGGAAATAAATGGTGCCGCTGGCCGGATTCGAACCGGCACGATATCACTACCAGAGGATTTTGAGTCCACCACGTCTGCCAATTCCATCACAGCGGCATGCTAACCGACAAAAATTATTTTAGCATGTATATAAAAAAAATTCAACAATTTTTTGAAAAATATTCTTATCATATGTATAGTAATTACCTTTAATATTCCATTATAAATGATTTTGAAAATAATATTATTTAATATGTATTGGTCATGGTGTATGAATGTAGAAATAATAATTTGCATTACTTGGGTGAATTAATATAAAAATTATAGGCTAATAATAGTATTAATAATAATAAAAAATATATATTACTTAATATAAGTATTGAAAATGTTATATAGGAAAAAATAATCTTGATATTATAAACAAATATAAAAAGATATTAAATTAAAGGAGATGTTTTTCTTGAGTGACAATATAAATTTAAGTGGAGTAACAGTGGGATTAACAGATACTAATATACCATCTGTTGAAGCATATGGAGATGTACCTTATAGTGCACCAGCTCTTAATATAAGTAAGGATGAATTACTTCATAATACTAAAGGAAATAAAAATGATAATTTGCTTGATGGTATTCCAGTTAATAATGTTCAACCTCAAAGCACAAATTCTATAACATCGCACGCAAAGAATTCACAGGACGTTTTAGGGTTTGAGTATTCAAATAAAGAGAGAAGTTCAAGAACAAAAGAAGAAGTAAGCAAAGAAAAATAAATTTATTGAAAAATAGCTGTATCATATGTTATGTAATGATACAGCTGAAAAATATATGAATTAACTTATCCATTCACCAGAATTATTTAACATATATCCATCTACAGTAGTATTTGATAACATGGCTCCAGTGCTATCAAGATAATACCATTTTTCGTTCTCATTTAACCATCCTGTTCTCATACTACCATCAGAATTAAGATAGTACCAATTCTCATTAATATTTAGCCATCCTGTTTTCATAATGCCATCAGAGTTAAGATAATACCATTTTGAATTATCTAGTAACCATCCTACTTTTTTAGTTGAATCTTCAAGAAGATAAGACCATGTTCCATCTTGATTGTGTATCCATCCATATTGTGATTTACCTAATTCAATAGTATTTTCTAAATTACTTTCAGCATTTTTAGTTTTATTGGAATATATTGTGTATCTGTCATCATCTGTATTCCAAACTATAATATTATTTGAAT
>DPOH01000026.1:1668-2968 GCA_003539755.1 Clostridium sp. | reverse complement strand
GTGCTTCTTTTTTAAGTCTTGCTCCCTTACACTTAGGGCAGTGAGCATCACTCATATATTGTTCTATTTCACCTTTTATAAGATCAGAATTACTTTCTCTGTATCTTCTCTTTAAGGCATTAATTTCACCTTCATATGCATAATTATATGTTGCTCTTACACCATCCTTTGTATAGTCAACCTTTATTCTTTCTCCATCAGTACCATACAATAATAAATTTAGATGTTCTTTACTTAAATCTTTTATTGGAGTATTCAGTTCAAGTCCATATTCTCTATTTAATGCTTGTAAAATAGCATATGTCCAAGAATCCTCCTTAAGTCTTCCACTTCCCCAGCTTGCAACTGCACCTTCCATTATGCTTAGATTTTTATTAGGTATTACTAGCTTTTCATCTATTTCCATTAATGTTCCAAGACCATCACAGTGATCACATTTTCCAAAAGGTGAGTTAAATGAAAATAATCTAGGTTCTAATTCATCTATACTTATTCCACAATCAGGACATGCAAATTTTTCACTGAATAATGTATCTTCTCCACCAATTACACTTGCTATAACAAGGCCATCAGCCATTTTTAATGAAGTTTCAATAGATTCAGCTAATCTACTTTCTATTCCTTCTTTAATTATTATTCTATCTATTACAGCTTCTATATTGTGTTTCTTATTTTTATCTAATTTTATTTCATCTTCAGTAATATCATAAATTTCACCATCTATTCTTACTCTGATAAAACCATTTTTCTTTATATTATCTAAAACTTTATCATGAGTTCCTTTTCTTCCACTTACTATTGGAGCTAATATTTGAAGCTTGGTTCTTTCTTCATTTCTCATAATTTGATCTACAATTTGGTCTACAGACTGCTTGCTTATTAGCTTACCACATTTGGGACAATGTGGAACCCCTACTCTCGCATATAAAAGTCTTAAATAATCATAAATTTCAGTAATTGTACCAACTGTTGATCTTGGATTTTTACTTGTCGTCTTCTGGTCAATAGAAATTGCTGGTGATAATCCTTCAATATATTCAACATCAGGCTTATCCATCTGACCTAAAAATTGTCTTGCATATGAAGATAATGATTCAACATATCTTCTCTGACCCTCTGCATAAAGAGTATCAAATGCTAATGAAGACTTACCTGAACCAGATAATCCTGTTAATACAACTAATTTATCTCTAGGTATTTCAAGGCTTACATTTTTTAAATTGTTAACCTTAGCGCCCTTAATCACTATTTTATCGTTCATAATAACACCCTTTCGTTAAGTTGATAATTGAGAGTTGAT
>DPOH01000026.1:1125-1578 GCA_003539755.1 Clostridium sp. | reverse complement strand
AGTTGATAATTGAGAGTTGATAGTTGACAGTTTCAGTTCAAATTCCTTACAAAATTTGTTTATGTTTTTATTTTTAGAAAGTTCCCTTAGGAATTTCATCCTTAACTTTCAACTCCTAACTCTCAACTTTCAACTGCTCTATAATGTCTCTTAACTCTGCTGCTCTTTCAAATTGTAAGTTCTTAGCTGCAGTCATCATTTCTTCTGTATAATCCTTAATTAACTTATCTTTTTCTTTCTTTGTAAGTTTATTATTTTCAGTATCTGCCTTATATTCTACAGCTTCTTCTGATACCTTTGTTGCTTCTATAACTTCACGTACTTCTTTTATAATTGTGGTTGGAATTATTCCATTCTCTTCATTATATTCTGTTTGGATTTTTCTTCTTCTTTCAGTTTCTTTAATTGCCTTATCCATTGATTTAGTTATATTATCTGCATACATTATAACTT
>DPOH01000026.1:0-1065 GCA_003539755.1 Clostridium sp. | reverse complement strand
TATCTGCATACATTATAACTTTACTTTCAGAATTTCTTGCTGCTCTTCCTATAGTCTGAATCATTGATGTTTCAGACCTTAAAAATCCTTCTTTATCAGCATCCAATATAGCTACTAAAGCTACTTCGGGAATATCTAGTCCTTCTCTTAAAAGATTGATTCCAACTAAAACATCATATTCTCCAAGTCTTAAATCTCTTATAATTTTCATTCTTTCTATTGTATCAATATCAGAGTGCATATAAGTTGTTTTAACACCTAGTTCTGTTAAATATTTAGTAAGATCTTCTGCCATACGCTTAGTTAACGTTGTTATCAATGTTCTAAAGCCACGCTCTGTTGTTTTATTTATTTCACTATAAAGGTCATCTATTTGTCCCTTTATAGGTCTTATTATTATTTCAGGATCTAAAAGACCTGTTGGTCTTATTATTTGTTCTGCAATTTCATCTGAATGATCAATTTCATATTCTGCTGGTGTTGCACTTACAAATACAACCTGATTTATTTTCTTTTCAAATTCTTCAAATTTTAATGGTCTGTTATCATACGCACATGGAAGTCTGAATCCATAGTCTACTAAAGTATTTTTTCTTGATCTATCCCCTGCATACATTGCCCTTACTTGTGGTAAAGTAACATGACTTTCATCTATAAACATAAGATAATCTTCTGGAAAATAATCAAGAAGTGTCTTTGGTGGAGTTCCCGCTGCTCTTCCATCTAATATTCTCGAATAATTTTCTATACCGCTACAATAACCCATTTCCTTAATCATTTCTATATCGTAATTTGTTCTTTGTCTAAGTCTTTGAGCTTCAAGTAGCTTATCTTGTGCATTAAGTTCTCTTAATCTATCTTCAAGTTCGCCTTCAATCTGACCTATTGCTCTATCTAAAGTCTCTTTTGAAGTAGCAAAGTGAGAAGCTGGAGTAATAGCTACATGCTTTCTCTCTCCTAAAATACTTCCTGTAAGAACGTCAAACTCTCTTATTCTGTCAATTTCATCACCAAAGAATTCAATTCTAATTCCTTTATTTGAATATGAAGCTGGAATTATATCTA
>DPOH01000222.1 GCA_003539755.1 Clostridium sp. | reverse complement strand
GTCATATACAGACATTCTAAGCCTCTTTCTCTTATATTTAATCCTATTTCCCTCCATTAACTCTCCCCCTTTCCTATATATGTATATTACCATCTTTAATTTATTTACAGCAAATACTATTCTCTATTATCAAACGTAATTAAAATATACATCTACATACTTTTCTTCCATTTTCTGTTGACTACGTGTCTTTTTAGTGTATAATATATTCTATCAGAATACATTTTGGTAATAATGTTAATGAAAGGATATAAATGAAATGTTAGGAGATACTTTAAAAGAAATAAGAGAATCAAAGAATATAGGACTTAATGAGCTTTCAAGACTATGTGGAGTCAGTGCTGGATACATAAGCGCATTAGAAAGAAATGAAAAGAAAAATCCATCACAAAAAACATTAAAGAAAATTGCAGATGTCTTAGAAATTCCATTGGAAAGTCTTTTTAACTTTAAGTTTATGCCTTTAAGCTATGAGGAAGATAAAGATATTAAGGATAATTATGAAGAATATTATAGAACACCAAAAGAAGCTGCACTATTTTTATTAAAAACATCTTCTGTAATGTCATACTGTGATTATGATTTAAGCTTATTATCAGAAGATGAAATAAATGATTTTTCACAGGACCTGCTAAACCAATTAAAGTTATTAAGCTTTAAATACAAAAGATAATTTCACTACATCTTAGCGATACATAATATTGCAGTACATGCTATTAACCTTATAATATGCATGACACAAAAACAGATATATTAAATATATTCTGTTCGAGAATACTGCTAATATAACAAATGAATTCAGAAGCTTTATTAGTATCCTTATAATTCAATGTACTAATAAAATTTATAATAAAATCATAAATTATTAGGGATACTAATAAGTATGAACTTTACACATTAATTCAAGTATACCCTTATGCAAACAGCTTCTATATTTTATAAGTGTATACTTAAAAAAACAAACCTCAGGCGGTGATACTATGAAAAAAGTTGCTATTTACAGTAGAAAAAGCAAAGAGACTGATACTGGTGAATCTATAAAAAATCAGATTCAGATATGTAAAGATTATTTTGCAAGAAAAAATGATGCATTTCTCTTTGAAGTATTTCAAGATGAAGGTTTCAGTGGCAGTAACACAAATAGACCTGAATTTCAAAGAATGATGCTTCTTGCTAAGAATAAAGAATTTGATATTATTGCATGCTATAAAATAGACAGAATTGGCAGGAATATAATTGATTTTATGAATACCTTTGATGAACTAGAAAGGAATAACATAGATTTAGTTTCTGTTACTGAAGGCTTTGATCCCTCTACCCCTGCTGGAAGAATGATGATGACCATGATTGCAGGTTTTGCAGAAATGGAAAGAATGAATATAGCACAAAGAGTCAGGGATAATATGTCTGCCCTCGCCAAAATAGGAAGATGGTCTGGCGGAACCCCTCCCACTGGTTATAAATCAATAAGACTTCCAAATGGAGATAAGACTGCAATGTACTTAGAATTAATCCCTGAATGGCGTGATAAACTACAAAATATATTTGAAATGGCCTTTAATAATAATACAATACGCCAAATATCAAAGCTTCTAAATATGTCTCCCAGAACTTTAAATAATATACTGACCAATCCTGCTTATTGTAAGTCAGACTGCTCAAGTAAAAAATATCTAGAAAGTTTAGGCTACGAAGTTTTTGGAGAACTCAATGGATGTGGCTATCTCCCCTATAATAGACGTCCACGTTCAAAAGGTGGCAAAAAAGCTTTCAATGCTTGTGGAATGTTTGTTGCAGTAAGCAAACATGAAGCACCTATCTCATCTTATATTTGGATTAAAGCAAATGAGAACATAAAGAAACGTGGCTATGAAGGAAAACCAAGAATTTCTCAATTCTCTTTTCTTGCTCATAAAGTTAAATGTTCATGTGGAAGTGGTATGCAGGTTAATCCAGGCCGTGTTCGAAAAGATGGAACCCAGACTTTTTATTTCAGATGTTCAAGACAGCATTCTGACAGTCCTACCAAAAGAGAAAAATGTACTGCTAAATGGATTAATGTAAGATACCTTGAAGAAGATGTATTAGAAATGCTAAAAAATATATCCTATGATCAATCAGTATTAGAAGAATATATAAATAAGAAACCAACAAAAAATATGGATGTAGAAATAAAAAATATAAAAAATCAGATATCACAAAACAACAAAAAAATAGACTCCCTAACCGATAAATTAATTCTTTTAGAAGGAAGTGCAGCATTAAAAATTGCAGACAAAATAAATTCCATGTCAAAAGAAAATGATGACCTTAATCAAAAACTCCTAACCTTAGAACGAGAAAGCATCTTAGAAAATATAGACACCATGAACATCCATACTATTCAAGACAATATCCACACTCTCCTCTCAAACTGGGAACACCTCTCCATGGAAGAAAAACAAAATCAAATAGGAATTATAATTTCAGAAATCAGATCCAAAGGCGATGGCGATTTTGATGTGGTGTTTAATATCTAATTGCAGGTATTTGGGGTGTACTGAATGCGCAGCCAGTTTAACTGCAAAAAAAGCTGGAGCAGATGTTACAATTATTGAAAAAACTGATCTTCTTTTAGGTCTTGGAAATGTTGGTGGAATTATGCGTAATAATGGAAGGTATACCGCTTCTGAAGAACTTATTGCTTTAGGTGCTGGTGACCTTATAAAGATTACAGATAGAGTTTCTACTCATAAAAATGTAGATTTTCCAGGTCATAAACATGCTACTTTGTATAATGTAAATATGATTGAAGGTGAAGTTTCTAAATACTTAAAATCAAAAGGCATAAAACTTATGATGGAAAGCAGAGTAAGCGATGTTAATTTTAAAGATGGTAAACTGTATGGTATTTATTTAAGTGATGGCACATATATTGAAGGTGATATATTTATAGAAACTACCGGAACTACAGGACCAATGGGAAACTGTTTAAGATATGGAAATGGATGCTCAATGTGTGTACTAAGATGTCCAGCCTTTGGACCAAGAATAAGTATAAGTGGAAGATGCGGTGTACCTGATATTCAAGGCGAACGTGGTGATGATATATTAGGAGCATTTTCAGGTTCATGTAAACTAGCAAAGGAAAGTCTTTCTGATGATATAAAAAATGAACTTGATACAAAAGGAGTTGTTGTTCTTAAAGTTCCACCAGAAGATGTTAATTATGGAAAACTTGAAACTAAGGTATGTCAGCAGTATGCATTAAAAGAATTTGCAGAAAATATAGTTTTACTGGATACAGGACATGCTAAATTAATGACAACATATTATCCTCTTCATAAACTTCGTAAAATAGAAGGTCTTGAGAATGTTAAATATGTTGATCCATATGCGGGAAGTAAAGGCAATTCAATACGATATCTTTCAGTTGCACCTAGAACTAATGATTTAAGAGTTGTTGGAGTTAATAACTTATTATGTGCAGGTGAAAAAAGTGGACTTTTTGTAGGACATACTGAAGCTATCTGTACTGGAAGTTTAGCTGGACACAATGCTGTAAGATTAGCTCTTGGAATTCCATTACTTATACTTCCTTCATCTATAGCAATTGGCGATTTAATTTCATATGAAAACCAAAAAGCTACAACTCGGGAAGGCCGTAAGTTAAGATATACTTTCGCTGGTGCACAATATTTTAAGAGAATGCAGGAACAAGGGATTTATTCAATGGATACTTCTGAAATAGAGAACAGAATTAAAAAAGTAAATCTTGATAATGTTTTTGAACAGAAATTATGCTAAAACTAAAATCATATAGATTAGGATTATCTAGAGTTATAGAAAATTAATATTATCCTCCACTGCTGTATTATGTACTTCTGTACTTTAAAACACTCTTAAATTATTTTTTTATTTTATCAGCTAATTAACTAATAAATTTCTTAATCTATAAAACTTAATCATTAAACACTATAAAAGGACTTATTAATCTATATCTATAACAATAAGTCCTTTTATAATACATATTTTAATATAATATACAATAAACAATAAATATTTGTACATAATTATTTATATTTACATTAAGTATATACTTTATATTTAAATTAATTATCCATAGGAGTGACCTTTATGAGCAAGGATATGACTGTAGGAAATCCTTCAAAGATATTATTCTATTTTTCTCTTCCAATGATTGCAGGAAACATACTCCAACAGCTCTACAGTATAATAGATTCAATGATAGTAGGAAATTTTGTAGGTGCTGATGCCTTGGCTGCTGTTGGAGCTTCATATCCAATTACCTTTGTACTTATAACTATTGCTAATGGATGTGGTATAGGATGTGGGGTTATTATTTCTCAATATTTTGGAGGTAAATTCATAGATAAAGTCAAAACTTCAATATTTACTTCAATTATATTTATCACACTATTCAGTTTCTTACTTATGATATTGGGAATAATTTTTTGTTCAAATATTTTAAGTCTTATGAATACACCTAAAGATATATTTGAACAATCATGTATTTATATGAAAATATATTTCTGGAGTGTCATTTTTCTTTTTGTATACAATATTATCAATTCTTCATTTAACGCCCTTGGGAACTCAAAAACACCTCTTTTATTTCTTATATTATCTTCTTTTTTAAATATTATTCTTGACTTACTATTTGTAATAAAATTTCAAATGGGGGTTGCTGGTGCTGCTTATGCTACTTTTATATGCCAAATAATTTCTGCTGTATTAAGCTTGTTGTTCTTATTAAAATCAATAATAAATATGCACTATGAGGAAAAAATTATTTTCTTTGACCTGAGCATACTAAAAAATATATTTAAAATTTCTATCCCATCAATATTGCAACAGTCTATAGTATCTATTGGAAATCTTTTTGTGCAGGCACTTGTAAATTCTTATGGAACTATTGTTGTTGCAGGATATGCAGCTGCTATAAAGATTGATTCTATCACAATTCTTCCCATGTCAAATATGAGTAATGCTGTTTCAACTTTTACTGGACAAAATATAGGTGCTAATAAACCTGAAAGAATAAAAAAAGGCTATAAAGCAGCTCTTATAATGATTGGAGTATTTTGCGCATTCACTGCTACAACCCTATTCTTATTCGGTCATAAATTGATAGGACTTTTTGTAGATTCATTTTCAAATTCTAGTGTAATTGATATTGGAGTTCAATATATGAGAATTGTATCTTTATTTTACTTTTTCATGGGACTTATGGTAATCACCAATGGCATTTTAAGAGGTAGTGGAGATATGAAGATATTCCTTTTAAGTACACTAACTAATCTTTCTACAAGAATAATATTTGCATATGGATTAGCTTTTCTTATTGGTCAATCTGCAATATGGTGGGCTATTCCATGTGGATGGATACTAGCTTCAACAATTTCAGTAATAAGATATAAAAGTGGCAAATGGAAAAGCAAGTCTGTCATATAAGAATGTATAAGTTTATTTTCCTTTAAATACAAAAAAGAGCATCACTGCTCTTTTTTAATTATGTACATAATATTAAAATCTAAAATTCCTATAATCCAAAAAATCCTTTTACTAAAAAGAATATTATTGGTATAAATAAAGCTGGAAGCATATTTAATGTCTTACAGTCTTTAATTTTTAAAATACTTAATCCTGAAGCTGAAATAAGCACTCCTCCAACAATAGATAATTCTGCTACTAATTCAGTAGTAAAAAATCCTCCTGATAAAAATTTAGCTATCATATAAATGCTTCCTTGCCAAACAAATAAAACTGGAGCCGCAAGCATCATTCCAATTCCGTATGTAGCTGCAAATACCATAAAACTTACAAAGTCTAATGTTGCATTAGTATATAAATATGTATTATCTCCATAAATAGCACTTAATACTGGTCCTAATATTGATAAAGTTCCTATACAGCAAAGAAGTATTGCAGTAGATAATCCCTGTCCAAGATTTGATTTAGAAAACTTTCCTACAAGTTTTTGAAACTTATCATCAATATTTATCACAGAACCTATAAGGCTCCCAACCGCAAGACTTACTATAAATAAAACTGGATATTTGCTTTGAGACATATGACTTACAGCAGCATTTATTCCTAACAGTACTGCTACAAACCCCATTGCATTAAATAAAGCACTCTCATATTCTTTTTTAATTCCCTTTTTAACAAAAACTCCTCCTATAGTTCCTATTATAATAGCTATAACATTAACAATTATACCCAAACTTTCTCACCTCTATAAATTTTATTTTTCCAGAAATAAAGATACCTCCTATACCATCAGGTAGTCAATGTATATATTTGTAAGAAAGTTTTGAATACATATTATATGTTATTTAGCAATAGTGTTTCATAATTTCCAATGAACATTCCTAAAGTTTTAGCCACACTATCAATAAGGTTTGAATATCCTATTGATTTCGCCATTTCTTCATATGTATTCATTGTCACAATAAAACCACAGTTTTTCTTTTTCTTCACGTAGTTAATACCATCATTTTTGTAATGTCTAAGTGTAAAAAGAAGTCTATTGATAAATTAATATTTTCCCCCCTCACCCCTCATTCTATAAGCAAATATATAAGAATATATATTGTTGAGATAGTACAAAATATTAAACCCGCTCTGAACCATTGCGAACAAAATAGTATATACAAGCCAGTTTCTTCTCTTATCTTTTGATTTTGTTTCAAATAAAGTTCCGTACAAAATAATACAACAACTGAAAATGGTAGCAGAAAATTTAGCATTATGTCAATATCCTTTTAACATAATCTACGACATATCATTATTAAAAGACATTGTATTCATGCTCAGGTTGATGGATATAATTTCAAAACCAAAAACCTAAATTTTGCACTCAAAAGACTAAAAACAAGACCAGAAACCTATATAAATACTAGGATTTCTAGTCTTGTTTTGTCTATATTAATTTTCCTCATTAAATTTTATCTGTTCTTCTCCCCAGACAGACAACTCATTTAATGCAGGAAGAAGTGCCTCTCCCCTTTCAGTTAATGAATATTCCACTCTTGGTGGTACCTCAGTATATTGTTTGCGTATTATTAATTTATTATCTTCAAGTTCTTTTAAACATCTTATTAATACTGTGTTGGTTATGCCTTCAAGAGACTTTTTTAATTCACCATATCTAACTGTCTTCTTAGCAGATAAATTCCACATAATAGGTAGTCTCCATTTTCCTCCTATAA
>DPOH01000118.1 GCA_003539755.1 Clostridium sp. | reverse complement strand
GTCCACTTCATTTTAAGGTGGACTTTGGTTTTTCTATACATTAATTTAAAATCATTATTATGATTTCTATCAAAGCTTTTCTATTCTCTCTTAAATACAAATTCTCCGAAAATAAGTAAATTCCATAAGTCTATTCCTTTTCTTCATTTATATGATTATAGCCCCATCTACATATAGCATTAAGCACTGGCATAAGCGACTTTCCTCTTTCAGACAGGCTATATTCCACTTTAGGAGGAACTTCATTATATTGAGTTCGTATTATAAGCTCATCATTTTCAAGTTCCTTAAGCTGATTACTAAGCATTTTATGTGTTATCTTACCAAGTTTTCTTTTTAATTCTCCGTAACGAAAATTTTCTCTTCTAGAAAGTAAAAATAATATATGCATTTTCCACTTACCACTTATAAGAGACATAGTATATAAAAATGAGTCATCATTTAGTTCCATGTCACAATTCTTTTCTATATATTTATTTTTTTCTTCTTTTTTATCTATAATTTTTATATCATACTTTTTTAAATCATCATGTTTTTTCGCATCATTCATATTATATTCATCTGTATCTATACCTATATTCATCTAATACTCTCCTTTTGGATAGTATCACACTAAAAAGTGCGTACTTTCATGATTATGTGAGTAATTATATAATAACATTGTCATAAAAACAATGAAAAAGAGGTGTTTTAAGTAATGGCATATTTAACTCAGTCATTAAATGACTCAAAATTAAAATTACATAATAGATTAGTATATCCTCCAATGGCTACTTCAAAATCAACTGAAGATGGTCATGTGAGTCAAGGTCTTTTAGACTATTATGATGAAAAGTCACGTGGTGGATATGTATCATTATTTATTATTGAACATAGTTTCGTAAATAATCAAGGTAAAGCAAGCAAAGGACAACTTTCAGTTGCAGATGATAGTACTATAGAAACATTAAAGAAATTATCAGAAGTTATACATAAAAATGGTTCAAAAGTTGTAATGCAGATAAATCATGCAGGAAGTGCTACAACTCCAGATGTTACTGGAACAGAAATAGTTGGACCTTCTGCAGTTATTCATCCTAGAAGTGATATAATGCCAAAAGAGCTTTCTAAAGATGATATAAAGAACATAGTAAATGACTTTAAAGCTGCTGCATTAAGAGTAAAAGAAGCTGGTTTTGATGGTGTTGAAATCCATTCTGCTCATGGATATCTTTTAGGTCAGTTCTTCTCACCAATCACAAATAAGAGAACTGATGAATATGGCGGAAGTATTGAAAACAGAATCAGAATCCATCTTGAAATTATTAAAGCAGTAAAAGAAGCTGTAGGTGAAGACTTCCCAATTCTTTTAAGATTAGGTGGCTGTGACTATATAGAAGGTGGCGCTACTATAGAAGATAGTAAAATAGCATGTGCTGAATTTGAAAAAGCAGGTGTAGATATAGTTGATATATCAGGCAACTTACTTGGATTTGTAAATCCAAACTGTAAAGAACAAGGATATTTCTCTGAAATTACAGAAGCAGTAAAAACTGTAGTATCAGTACCTGTTATATTAACTGGTGGAATAACTGATGTAAATGCTGCTGAAAATCTTTTAGCAGAAGGCAAAGCTGATCTTATTGGTGTAGGTCGTGCTATGCTAAAAGATTCATTATGGGCTAAGAATGCTATTGAAAGCTTAAGCTAATATAACAATTCATATTGTAAATAAAACTTTTCGCTTATTAGAATAATTCTGATAAACCTAAAAATTATATAGTAAACAAATTATTACACGTATATACTCAAACACAAAATCATTTTATCATTCATAAAATTCAATAAGACTTCATTTTCACAATAAACATCCCATAATTTAATTGCTTAGAAGTCTTATTGAATTCTATATTTTTATTTATTAGACATATATTTCCCATCAACCTGCTTAAAACCAAACTGCTCATATAATCCATGGGCATCAGCTGTAAGAAGCATTCCTCCCAAATTTTTAAATCTATCATCAGAAGTGATTGTCTTAACAATTGTTTTTCCTATTCCATGTCCACGATACTCTTCATTTACAATAACATCACATATATAATACGTTGTAGCAAAATCTGTGATTACTCTAGCAAATCCAATCTGCTTATTGCTGTCTTTTAAAAATACTCCGTAACATATTGAATTCTCAATAGACTTTTTGATTGTATCTAGATTTCTATGACTAGCCCAGTAAGACTTTTCTAACATCTTTTTAACTTCATTTATTTGCATATCTTTATTTGACTGTTTAATATAAAAATCCATTCTCTTTTCCCCCCTTAACTTTTACATAAATATTATACTATATTTTCCCAAATAACTTTTTATGTATTATTACTTTTTAAAAAATACTATAAGAATTAGAATTATTCACTCCTGCTTATCTATCTATAAATCCTTCAATTTAAAGCACAAAAAAATGCTTTCGCAACATGTTGCGAAAACATTTTTCTATAATATATTTAATGTTAATTTTCTTTTTTATCTGATTTACATTTGTCTTGTCTGCTACATCCATTACAACTTCCACATCCACAGCTTCCTTTATTCACAAATGCAGTTTTAAATGCAAATACTGTACATACAGTAACTATAATCAATACTATTATGGTACTTATATTAATTATTCCCATAACAATTTTCACATCCATTCAAGTTATTATATTCATTACATAGCCATACTGTTAATAAGCTGTTTTATATTATCTAGTAATTATCAGCTCATACTAACACTATAGCAAAACTCTCACCCACGTATTCACTACAAAAGCTACAAGCCATGCTATTGAACACTGCATAAATACTACAAGGCAAGCATATCTCTTTCCAAGCTCTCTTTTTACTACTGCAATTGCAGCTACACATGGTGTGTATAAAAGCGAAAATACTAAGAATACAAATGCTGATATTCCTGTAAACATTGTAGCTAATGCTGCCGTATCTCCTCCAAGAAGAACTGTAAGTGTACTTACTACACTTTCCTTTGCAGTAAATCCTGTAATAAGTGCTGTTGCTATCTTCCAGTTTCCAAGTCCTATAGGTCTAAGTACTGGTACTATAAAGTTTCCAAGTAAAGCAAGTAAGCTGTTTGAAGAATCCTCTACAACATTGAATCTCACATCAAACGTCTGTAAGAACCAAATTATAATTGAAGCTATAAATATTACTGAGAATGCTCTTGTAATAAAGTCCTTTGCTTTATCATAAATAAGCTTTCCTACATTCTTTGCACTTGGCATACGATAGTTTGGAAGTTCCATTACAAAAGGTACTGGTTCTCCTCTTAAGAAGAATGTTTTAAGTATAAATGCATAAAAAATTCCTACTAATATTCCTATTAAATAAAGACCTATCATTACAATTGCTGCATGTTCAGGAAAAAATGCTTCTGTAAATAATGCATATATAGGAAGCTTTGCAGAACAGCTCATAAATGGTGTAAGAAATATTGTCATCTTTCTATCTCTTTCAGATGGCAATGTCCTTGTTGACATTATAGCTGGAACTGAACATCCAAATCCTATAAGCATAGGTACAAAGCTTCTTCCTGATAAACCAAGCTTTCTTAAAAGTGTGTCCATTATAAACGCTACTCTTGCCATATATCCTGTATCTTCAAGTATTGAAAGGAAGAAAAATAAAATTACGATTACTGGCATAAAACTAAGTACACTTCCAATACCACTTAAAATACCATCAGTAACAAGTGAATGAACAACAGGATTTACATCCCATATAGTAAGTCCTTTATCTATAAGCTCGGTAAAATACCCTATTATAACTTCCATTAAATCAGAAAAGAATGATCCTATAGGACCAAAAGTAAGATAAAATATAAGAGCCATAATTCCAATAAATGAAGGAATGCCTGTCCACTTTCCTGTTAAAATAGTATCCATTTTAGCACTTCTTTTATGCTCTTTACTTTCAACAGGCTTAATTACCCATGCATTACATAGTTCCTCTATAAAAGTAAAACGCATATCTGCAAGTGAAGCTTCTCTATCCATCTTTGTCTTATTTTCCATATGCCTTACTATTTCTTCAATATTATTAAGCTCTTTTTTCTCAATCTTAAGAGCATCCTGCACAGGTTTATCTCCTTCAACAATCTTTGTAGCTGCAAACCTTAAAGGTATTCCTGCTGCTTTTGCATGATCTTCCACAAGATGTGATACTGCATGAATACATCTATGAACTGCTCCTCCATAAATTCCATCTGCATTGCAGAAATCCATTCTTCCTGGACACTCCTTGTTTCTTGCTACATTTATGGCATGTTCAACAAGTTCATTGATACCTTGATTCTTTACTGCTGAAATAGGTACTACTGGTATTCCCAATGCTTTTTCAAGACCATTAATATTGATTGTTCCTCCATTTGCTGTAACTTCATCCATCATATTAAGAGCAATAACCATTGGTACATTAAGCTCAATAAGCTGCATTGTAAGTAATAAATTTCTTTCTATATTTGTGGCATCTAATATATTAATAATTCCATCTGGTTTTTCATTTAATATAAATTCTCTTGTTACAATTTCTTCACTTGTATAAGGAGAAAGTGAATATATTCCTGGAAGATCCGTAACAGTAGCTTCAGGATGATTCCTTATTACACCATCCTTTCTGTCAACAGTAACTCCTGGAAAGTTTCCAACATGCTGATTTGAACCAGTAAGCTGATTAAATAATGTTGTTTTACCACAGTTTTGATTACCAGCAAGAGCAAAAGTTAACTTTGCATTATCAGGAAGTGAATCCCCTGATTTTTTTGGCTTATACTCCACATCCTCCCCAATTCCAGAATGGGCAATTTCCTTTGCTTTATTATTTATCCTTATATGATTATGCATCTTATGTACATTTTCAATCTTAATCCTTGATGCATCATCTTTACGTATAGTTAGATTGTACCCTCTGACCATAAGTTCCATAGGGTCTCCCATTGGAGCAACCTTTATTAACGTAACCTCAGTACCTGGAGTAAGTCCCATATCAAGTATATGTCTTCTAAGAGAATGATCACTACACTCTACTGAAGATATAATGCCCTCTTTTCCTATTTCAAGTTCGTCAAGCGTCATATTTACTTATCCCCCCTAATTAATTTAATTACATATTTTTATTTTTATGTATTTGATATACATTTTCTCCTATTAAAGAATATCACTTTTAGTCAAATTACTCAATTAAGCAGTGAACCCAAATTTTACATTTGGTGTAAGTCGCTTACTCAGCGAATGCATATGAGTCGAGTTTCCTAAGTGAA
>DPOH01000220.1 GCA_003539755.1 Clostridium sp. | reverse complement strand
GAAATATGATTAACCCTATAGATAATTAGAAAGTAGGTGATAATTTGTCTAAAATCTTAGTACAAGCATTTATGTCTAAAAATTTTGGGGATGATCTTTTTTTAAAGATATTGTTTGATAAATTTGATAAAGTAACATGGGTGCTTAATACGAATAATGAAGAATATAAATCTATGTTTAAAAGTAATAATGTTAGTATTTTTGATTCTAAAATTTTGAAAATACTAAGAAAATTTGGATTACAAAAATATTATTATAAATCTTTTGATGCACTTGTATTTATAGGTGGTTCTATATTTATGCAATATGATTTTTGGGAAAAGCAGCTAGAAGATAGGAAAAAGCTTATAGATTTATTTTCAGGTAAAAATAAGTATATATTAGGCGCTAATTTTGGACCATTTTATAGTAATGAGTTTGTAGATGTTTATAAAGAAATATTTAAAAATTTTAATGATGTGTGCTTTAGAGATCAATATTCATATAACTTATTTAAAGATTTAGAAAATATTAGAGTAGAGCCAGATATTGTTTTTCAAATAAAACCAAAAAGGATTAAAAAGGATAAGAATAGCATAGGTATTTCATTGATAAATTTAGAAGATAGAAATGAACTGAAAAAGTACACTAATCTATACAACCAAAAGATTAAAGAATTAGTTGAATCTTTAATTGATGATGGTAAAAAGATTACATTTTTCTCTTTTTGTGAAGATCAGGGTGATATGAAATCAATAAATAAAGTAATTAGTTTGTTAGGATATGAATATACAAAAAATATAGAAGTTGAAAATTATGATGGAAATATAGATGAATTTTTGACTAAATATGAAAGTATGGAGAATATAATTGCATCAAGGTTTCATGCATGTATTTTATCGCAAGTTTTTGGACAAGGATTATATCCATTAATTTATAGTGATAAAACATATAATGTATTAAGTGATATAGGTTTGAATAAAGAGTATACATATATCAATAATATAGAAAAATTAGATGCAAATCATGTAATTGATATTCTTGATAAAAATAAAATTTACGATCAAAACGTTTTTAAACGAGCTGAAAAGCAGTTTGATGGATTGGAGAAGTATATTAATGGATAAATCTATTGAATCAAATAATAAAGCATTAGTTCAATTACTTTTTATGATATTATTAACTTTATTAACTCAAGGAGTTTCTTTGATAAAAGCATCAGTAACTGCAGCAAATTTTGGAGCAACTGTTGAAATGGATGCGTTTAATTTTAGTAATAGTATAGGTACGTTTATATTTAGCTTTATAGGAACTGGGGTAACAACAGTATTAATCCCAGCTATAATAAATAGAAAAGAAAAAAAGTCTATAGATAATTTTATTACAGTTTTGTATGGTATATCACTGCTATGTGTTATAATTCTATTTTTCTTTAGAAGATTTATAGCTTCATTATTTTCTTCAAATTCAACTCAATTTATTGAAATAGCCTGCAGTATTATGCTGATAACTTTGATAGCTCAATTTTTAAATACAATTCTTAGCGTATTCAACGCTGTTTTTCAGTGTGAAGAAAAGTTTAACATACCTAAGGTAATTACACTTATTACCACTTCAATATTAACCTTATTAGTATTTTTGAATAAAGATATGAGTATATATCAATTTGCAATATTTATATTTATTACTTCAGCTTTAAACTTAATTATACAAGGAGCTTTTGTATATAGGTATAATTTTAGGTATAAACCGGTGATCGATTTTAAAGATGAAGAATTTAAAAAAATGATAACTATTTTTATTCCTACTATGTTTAGTGCAGGTTTATATCAAATTTCATTGTTAACAGATTCGTTAATTTCTTCTAAGTTAGGGCCAGGACAAATATCAATATTATCCTATTCAAATAATATAATGAATATGATTAATCTGCTTCTTCTAAGCAATTTAATGACATATATATATCCAAAAGTAACAAAACAAATCAATCAAAATAATGGTAGTAATCAATTGTTTAATTATATGATATTCTTTAATGCAATAATGTTCTTAATGGTTTGTGGTTTTATAGTTGTAGGTAAAGAAGGGATTGTATTATTATACCAAAGAGGAAAATTTGATAGCTCAATAACACAATTAGTGTATAGCTGCACATTTATTTATATTATTGGATTACCAATAAATGTAATGAGAGATCTTGTTTATAGATATTTCTATGCAAAGGGAAATACTAAATCTACATTTAAAAATAGTATATCAGCTAGTATAGTAAATATTATAGTAAGTATAGCATTAGCTAGTTTTATTGGGTTATATGGAGTTGTTATTGGAACTGTAATTACTTCTATTTTCTCATTTACAAGTATAATGATAAGGTTAAAACATCAATATAACGTTAAAATAGATAAAAATTATGTTTTTATAGAAAATAGTAAGATAGTAATCTCTAGTGTAATTGTTATTGTCTCTATAATATTCATAAAGAGTATTATTATTATAACTAATCCATTACTGTCTATAGTGTTATTTGGTAG
>DPOH01000207.1 GCA_003539755.1 Clostridium sp. | reverse complement strand
TTACTATAGTATAGTGGTCTCAGCGATGTGTATAAGAGAAAGATATTCTATTTTAAACTTATTATCTTTTTCATTAAGTTCATTAATAGATTCTGTAACCTTATCAGAAACTGCTTTTATTTCTTTGCTTGAACCATTAAATTCTTGAGCTGTAGCTGCAACTTCTTCTGTCGTAGCTGATAATTCTTCTGAAACAGCACTAATAGTTTCAATCACTTCAATTATTTTGTCTTTCTTTTTGTTATTTTCAGACGATAAAATTGATACTTCTTTAATTTTAGGAGTAATATTTTCTAATAACTCTGCAATTTTATTGAATGAATCTATAGTTCCATCTATCTTATCCCTTTGAATTAATACCTGTGAATTTACTTCACTTGTTAATTTATCTATCTCTTTGCCCTCAGATGAAATACCACTAATTATACTGCCAATTTTACTTACTGAATTCTTACTTTGCTCAGCTAATTTTCTTACTTCTTCAGCAACAACACTAAATCCTTTTCCAGCTTCCCCTGCTCTAGCCGCTTCAATTGCTGCATTTAACGCAAGCATTTCTGTCTGTTCAGCTATAGATTCTATTGCTGATGTTATATTTCCAATTGATGAAATTCTTTCATTCATTTTTGTTACTTCTTTATTAAACTTTTCAAAGCTCTTTTCAAACTTATCTACTGCAATTCCTAGCTGCTCAACATTGCTATTTCCATCATCAATTCCTTTTTCAATGCCTATTGAAAATTGAGATAATACTTCAACATTGTCACTCATAGTATTAATATTTTGTCCAAACTCATTCATATTGTTACTTATATCTAAGATTTGTTGTGCTTGATTTTCATTAGCTTCTGCAGATTCTTCCATAGCATTAGATATATTATCCGAACCATTCATTATACTTTCTGATGTTTCTTCTAAAACACTTGATTGCTCTGAAAGAAGCTTTACATTATCCTTTACTCCTGAAATCATATCTATAATTGATTTTTGAGTTACTTCTAAAGATCTAAATATATCTCCAATTTCATCTGCTTCATTTAATTCTTTAGTATCTAATTCTTTATTAAATACCCCATCGGCTAATACTTCTATATTACTCTTTAATGTATTCAGTCTTTTTCCAATAGCTTCTCCAATAAATCTAACTAAAATAACCAATAAGATAATACCAATGACTGCAAACATTACAAAAGTTAATATTAATGAAGTTTTTTCACTTTCAACAATACTTTTTTCTACTTCTAACCCAATAGACCAATTATCAGTACCTTCAATTGGAGCATATGCAATATACTTTTCTGTATCTGCTTTAAAACTTTCTACACTATTTTCTCCACTAATCATTTTTTTATGAATATCAGCAATCGTTTTTAATTCTGTATTTTCTATAGATTCTTCTATATAGTTTTTTGCATCTCTAACATCTTGAAAATTATCTGATGCCAATACTAAACCATCTCCACTTAAAATATATGCTATTCCTGTCCCATCTAAATATTTAACATTTTTAATTTCATTAGATAAGAAATCACTTTTATATGTACATGTCATAATTCCAACAATTTCATTACCATTTTTCAAAGGAACACCTATAAAAATTATCTGCTCATCAGTCCCTTTTACAAATGCTGGTGTACTTATATATGCAGATTGCTTACCACTAGTAAGATTAATAAAATAATCTCTAATTGCAATATTAGACTTAAATCCATCAGATGATTGTAAATTACCTTCTTTATCAACAATTCCAATAGAACGTATATTTAATTCTTTTGAATAAGCTTCTAGCTTGTCCATTTTTTCTTCAGTTGGTATTTCCATATTACTTACTATACTATCAGTTGATATTGCTTTAGTCGTTTCAATTAATGTTCCTAATTTTTCTGTTATTATTTTACTTTGATCATTTATTGTGCTTTGCAGTGACATATTTTTTACACTTTGAAGGCTTTTATTTACTATTATATATGTGCCTGTAAATGCTAATAAAATAATCGTCACAAAAATTATTATAAGTTTTTTGACCAAATCTCCCTTAATACTTTTTTTCTTCAAAATCCTCACTCCTTTTTATTTATCTTTTAATATTTTACCTTGCTATAATATTTTTTGTCAAACTTTATATTGCTATATTTACTTTTTTTGTTATTTTATTAAATCATTTAACTTTTTGCAAAATAAACCCACAAAAAAATAGCAAGAAAATATTCCAAATATACTTTCTTACTATTTCAAATAATTTTTATTATTAAGTTATCTATTCTCTAAATATATTAATATTAATTCTTAAATGAATGAATAGGTGCAGGAATTCTTCCGCCTCTCTTAGCAAATGCTTCACTTGATTTATCATTTACCTTCATAACTGGAGCTCTTCCAAGAAGTCCTCCAAATTCAACCATATCTCCAACTTTACATCCTGGTGCTGGAATTATTCTGACAGCAGTTGTCTTATTATTAATAACCCCAATTGCTGCTTCATCTGCTATCATTCCTGAAATAGTTGATGCTGATGTATCTCCTGGAATTGCAATCATATCAAGTCCAACTGAGCATACACATGTCATACCTTCTAATTTTTCCATGTTTAATGTACCATTTACTACTGCATCTATCATTCCATGGTCTTCTGATACTGGTATGAAAGCACCACTAAGTCCTCCTACGTGGCTACATGCCATAACTCCACCCTTTTTAACTGCATCGTTAAGCATTGCAAGTGCTGCTATAGTACCATGTGTTCCTACTTGTTCTAATCCGATTTCTTCAAGGATTTCTGCAACTGAATCACCAACTGCTGGTGTAGGTGCTAATGATAAATCTACTATTCCAAATGGAACATCTAGTCTCTTAGAAGCTTCTTTAGCAACTAATTGTCCCATTCTTGTAACCTTAAATGCAGTTTGCTTTATTGTTTCAGCTACAACATCAAAAGATTCTCCTCTTACTTTTTCTAGAGCTCTCTTAACAACTCCTGGTCCACTTACTCCAACGTTGATTACTTTATCAGCTTCTCCAACTCCATGGAATGCACCAGCCATAAATGGATTATCTTCTACTGCATTTGCAAATACAACTAATTTCGCACATCCAAATCCATGTGTATCCTTAGTAAGCTCTGCTGTTCTCTTAATAACTTCTCCCATATCTCTTACTGCATTCATGTTAATTCCACTTCTTGTTGACCCAACATTTACAGATGAACAAACAAGTTTAGTTGTTGCTAAAGCTTCTGGAATTGAGCTTATTAATATTTTGTCACCCTTTGTGCATCCTTTATGTACTAAAGCAGAAAATCCCCCTAAGAAATCTATTCCAAGTGTTGCTGCTGCTTTATCAAGAGTTTGAGCAAACTTAACATAGCTTGTTTCATTTGTCGCTCCACCAATCATAGATATTGGTGTAACAGATACTCTTTTATTTACTATTGGAATACCGAATTCTGATTCTATTTTTCTACCAACTTCAACTAATCTTTCAGCTGATTTTGTAATCTTATCATATATTTTAATTCTTGCTTTATCCCCATCTGAATCTATGCAATCTAATAAAGAAATACCCATTGTAATAGTTCTTACATCAAGTTTTTCTTCTTCTATCATCTTAATTGTCTCTAGTATATTATTGCTGTTCATTATATAGCCTCCTCGATTATAGTGAATGCATTGACTTAAAAATTTCTTCTCTTTGAATCTTTATATCAACACCTAATCTCTTTCCTTCTTCTGTTAATGCTGTTCTTATATCATCAAAGTTTCCTTTCATATTTGTACAGTCTAACATCATCATCATAGTAAAGAAATCTTGCATTATAGTTTGGTTAACATCTAAAATATTAATGTTGAATTCCAACATTTTTGCGCTAACCCCTGCTATTATGCCCACTTTATCTTGCCCAATTACAGTTAATATTGCTCTCATGCTTATCTACTCCTATCATTTATATTGCTATTATCATTCTATTATTTTTATCATTATTTGTCAATTTATAACTTGAAATCAATACTTTTATTAATTTAGTTTCTGTTGGATAATATTGTTGTCTAATTAACCTCTTAAAAAGTCTACTAAAACATTAAAACCACACTTTTTAGCATACTCTTCAATATTAGTAAGAATATCTCCCATTTCTTTAGCTTTTATATTATTTTTAACATATACTTCAATAACATAGTACCCATCAAGTTCTTTGTATTTAAATTGTGATATTTTATCTAGTGTATTTTTAGCATTATTTATTATTTTGTTGTATTGTTCTTTACTCATATTTCATAAAACCTCACTTTGCAAACAACATCTTTTCTTTATTATATCCTACAATAAATGGGGCTGTCGCACTAAATAA
>DPOH01000141.1 GCA_003539755.1 Clostridium sp. | reverse complement strand
AAAAAAAAAAAAAAAAATAAGAGAAAAAAAAATGATATAATTCGTTATAAAACAAAAAATAAAATTAAAGCAAATGACAATGTTCGTATATAGATGTATAATGAAATTGTTTAAAGGGACAAATTGTTTTCGGTTGAAATTTTTGTCAACAAGTAATTTGTTCAGTCAAAATCTGAATATTGGAATTATATTTATAAAATAAAAATCTTGGATGTAGAAATAGGATAATTACCATTTAATTCAGTTTAATTTTCGGAGGTATAAAAATGGAAAAAACAAAAACTAAAGGAAGATTTTTTGATATTCGTTCTAATGAAAAAGTTGATTTCAAAAAGGAGATTATGGCTGGTATTACTACATTCTTGACTATGGCTTATATTATAGCAGTAAATCCGAATATATTAGGATCAGATGGAATGGGAATGGAAAAAGGCGCTATAGTAACAGCAACTTGTTTAGCTGCAGCAATAGCGAGTATATTTATGGGAGTATATGCTAATCTTCCTTTTGTACTAGCTTCAGGAATGGGATTGAATGCTTATTTTGCTTATTCTGTAGTACTTGGTAAAGGTATATCATGGCACATTGCTTTAACAGCAGTATTTGTTGAAGGTATAATTTTTATATTAATGTCTTTATTTAAAATAAGAGAAGCTGTTGTAAATGCAATACCAATGAATATGAAGCATGCAGTAACGGCAGGTATTGGCCTATTTATTGCCTTTATAGGACTTACAGGAAGTGGTCTTGTAGTTGCTAATGAATCAACTTATTTAGCTTTAGGTGATTTCCACCTTCCAACTGTTTTAATTGCATTAATTGGATTGATAATTATAGCTGTACTTGATAAGAAACAAGTTAGGGGAGCAATACTAATAGGAATTGTTGTTAGTACATTATTAGCGTGGGCATATGCTATTTCAAATACTGAAGCTGCAGCAGCTCTAGGAATTTATTTGCCTGATGGTATATTTAAGTTTGAAAGTATAGCACCAGTAGCAGGGAAAATTGATTTGGCTTATGTTTTACATCCAAGTAATATAATGAATTTTATAGTTGTAGTATGCACATTTTTATTTGTGGATTTCTTTGATACAGTAGGTACTTTGGTTGGTGTAAGCTCAAGAGCAGGTATGCTTGATGAAAATGGAAATGTTCCTAATGTAGGAAAAGCATTGATGGCAGATGCAATTGGTACTACAATTGGAGCATGCTTAGGAGTATCAACAGTAACAACATATGTTGAAAGCTCAACAGGTGTTGCAGCAGGTGGAAGAACAGGATGGACAGCAATAACTTCAGGAGTATTATTTTTAATAGCTATGTTTTTTTCGCCAATATTTATTGCAATACCATCTTGTGCAACAGCGCCTGCACTAATATATGTTGGTTATTTAATGCTTGGAGCAGTTAAAAATATCGAATTTGAAGATATAACAGAAGGTGTTCCAGCATTTTTAACAATAGCAATGATGCCTCTTACTTATAGTATTGGTGATGGATTGACAATTGGAGTTTTGGTATATGTAATAGTAAATATCTTATATAATTTATTATTTGCTAAAGAAAATGAAAAGAAAAAAATATCATGGGTAATGATAATTTTAGCAATTGTATTCATACTTAAATTGTTCTTGTTAAAGTAATTGTAGAAAGTTAAATTTAATCTAGCTGTAGATTGAAAAATATCTGTATGTATTTTTTAATCTACAGCTTTTTTAAGTACTTTTAAAATAATTGTAAACAAATTGTAAACAAATCATTGACTGTGATTTATTAATTGATTATTATATATGAAGAATAGTTAAAGTGACATTCAATAAGGGGGTGTAAAAGTGATAAAAAGCATGACTAGCTTTGGAAGAGCACAAAGTGAAGAGGGTAAAGAACTTAGTTTTTCAATTGAAATGAAGAGTGTTAATCATAGATATTTAGATATAAATATTAGAATGCCTAAAATAATGCTTTCACTTGAAGAAAAAATACGTAATATAATAAGCAAAAGATTAAGCAGGGGTAAAGTTGATGTTTTTATTAACTATAAAAATTATGGAAGTGCCTGTGGAAAACCAGTACTAGATATGGAGCTTGCTAGAGGATACTATGAGTGTTTAAAGGAAATACAAAATAGTTTAGGTACGCTTGATGATATATCAACTACTAAAATAGCAAGATTTCCTGATGTTATAACTGTATCGGAACCGGAAGAAAATCTAGATGATATATTCAAGGAAATAGCTCCACTTGTTGAAAGTGCATTAAAACATATGGAAGAAATGAGAGCACGTGAAGGTGAAAAACTTAAAGAAGATATCTTGGTTAAGCTAGATACAATTGAACAATATGTTAATGAAATTGAAAATGTATCTGAAATTGTGCCTAAGATGTATAAGAAGAAACTTGAAGAAAGACTTAATGAATTGTTATCAGGTGTGGATATAGATGAAAGCAGGGTTGCTCTTGAAATTGCTATATTCTCTGATAAAGCTGCGGTAGATGAAGAAATAACAAGATTAAAAAGTCATTTGAGTCAGGTGCGTACAACTCTTAATTTAAGTGAACCAATAGGTAGAAAACTTGATTTTATAATTCAAGAAATGAATAGAGAAGCAAATACAATTGCATCTAAATCATGCGATATTGGCATGACAAATAAAGTGATTGAAATTAAAAATACACTAGAAAAAATAAGAGAACAAATTCAAAATATTGAGTAATTAGGAGGAAAACATGGGAATTAAATTAATTAACATAGGTTTTGGAAACATTGTTTCTGCAAATAGATTAGTTGCTATTGTAAGCCCAGAATCAGCACCTATAAAAAGAATTATTCAAGAAGCTAGGGATAGAGGCATGCTAATAGATGCTACTTATGGAAGAAGAACAAGAGCGGTTATAATAACTGATAGTGATCATGTTATTTTATCAGCAGTTCAACCAGAAACAGTAGCTCATAGATTGGCGACTAAAGATGAAGTAGTTGATGAGGATGATGTATAATGAAAAATAGAGGTAAAGGACTTTTAATAGTTATATCAGGGCCATCTGGTGCTGGAAAAGGTACTATATGCAAAAGCTTTATGGAAAGAAATAAAGATGTTGTATTATCAGTTTCAGCAACAACAAGGTCTCCAAGAAAAGGTGAAGTTGATGGTGTGAACTATCATTTCATGACTAAGGAACAATTTAAAGAAAAAATAGAAGCTGATGACTTTTTAGAATATGCAGAAGTATATGATAATTTCTATGGTACACCAAAGTCTAATGTTGAAGAACTACTAGAAAGTGGAAAAGATGTAATATTAGAAATTGATATACAAGGGGCATTAAAAGTTAAAGAAAATGCCGAAGAAGGTATATTCATATTTATTCTTCCTCCATCTATGGAAGAATTAAAGCAAAGAATAATAAAAAGAGGAAGCGAAACTGAAGAATCTTTAATGAAGAGATTTAAGTCAGCTTATAAAGAAATTAATTTTGTTTCAAAATACAATTATGCTGTAGTTAATGATGAAGTTGAAACAGCTGTTGAAAAACTTGAATCAATTATAGCAGCAGAAAAATGTAGAGTAGATAGAATAAAACATAGTATATTAGATTCAAAGGAGGGTATTATTCATGAACAACTCTATGATTAATCCATCAGTAGTAGACCTACTAGAAAAGACACACGATAGATATTCTTTAGTATTACTATCAGCAAAGAGAGCAAGACAAATAATTGATGGTTCTAAACCACATGTGGATGCTAACTCTCATAAACCATTAACAATTGCTATTCACGAAATTGATGAAGATGCTATTAAATTTGAAAGAGTAAATGAGGAAGCAAAATAAAATGAAAAAAAATGTTGTGCTTGGGGTAAGTGGGGGAATTGCAGTCTATAAAGCATTAGAAATAACAAGTCTTCTTATAAAGAAAGATATTAATGTTAATGTTATAATGACTGAAAATGCTACAAAGTTTGTAACTCCTCTTTCATTTCAATCATTAAGTCAAAATGTAGTCGCATGTGATACATTTCAAGAACCAAAGGTATGGGAAATTCAACATATAAGTTTAGCAGAAAAAGCAGATGTATTATTAGTTGCTCCTGCTACAGCTAATATAATTGGAAAAGTTGCTAATGGAATAGCAGATGACATGCTTTCTACAACAATAATGGCAACAAAAGCAAAAGTTATTTTTGCTCCAGCTATGAATACTAATATGTATGAAAATCCAATACTTCAGGAAAATATAAGAAAGCTTAAGTCTTTTGGTTATGAGTTCATTGAGCCAGCTGAAGGAAGACTTGCATGCGGTTCTATTGGCAAAGGAAAGCTTGAAAAACCTGAAATAATTGTTGATAGAGTTTTAATGGAATTAAATGAGAAAAAAGATTTAAAAGATAAAAAGGTTGTAGTAACTGCTGGACCAACTATAGCACCAATTGATCCGGTTAGATTTATAACAAATAGATCAAGTGGAAAAATGGGATATGCAATAGCTAAAGAAGCTAGAAATAGAGGGGCTGAAGTAACTTTAGTAACAGGACCTTCTTCGTTAGAAGTTCCAAATGGAATAGAATTGATAAAAGTTTCAACTAATGAAGAAATGAGAAAAGCAGTATTAGAGAAATTTAACAATGCTGATATTGTTATTAAATCAGCTGCGGTTGCAGATTATAAACCAAAAACTTATAGCACACAAAAGATAAAAAAAGGCAATGATGATTTATCTTTAGAATTAATTAGAGATAATGATATTTTGAAAGAGTTAGGAAGCTTGAAAGATAAGCAGATTTTAGTTGGATTTGCAGCTGAAAGCCAAAACTTAAGAGAAAATGCCTTGGGTAAGCTTGAAAGAAAAAATTTAGATTATATAGTTGCAAATGATATAACAAGCAGCGATACTGGCTTCGCATCTGAAGATAATAAAGTTATTATTTTATCTAAAGAAAAAGAAGAGGTTAATCTAGATAAGATGAGCAAAGAAAAGATTGCAGAAAATTTATTTGATATTATACTTAAGAAGCGCTAAACTTTGCGCTTCTTTCTATTTATAATAAAGTTTATTGAATTTCTATTTTAGAAAATTTATTTGACTGTAATTAAAAAAACAATATAATATACTTTTGTATGTAACTATTAAATTAATGTAAAGGGGGAATACAATATGTATGCTGAAATAATAATTAATAGCGATGCATTAGAAGTAGATAAACCATTTACATATAAAATACCAGATGAATTTTTAGACAATATAGATATTGGATATAGAGTTAAGATCCCTTTTGGAATGGGAAGTAAGAGTGTTTATGGCTTTATAATATCTATATTAAAAGAAGAAGAGGTCCAAATAAATTACAAAGTAAAGAAAATAAAAAGTATTTGTGATGATGAACCTATACTGACTTATGATGATATAAAAGTTGTTAAATTTCTTAGAAAGAAATATTTATGTAAGTACATAGATGCAATACGTTTGATGATTCCACCAGGAATTATGAGAGGCTCTACAAATAAGAAAAAAAGGGTTATATGTATAAATAGAGAACTTAGTGAAGAATTCTTGAAAAAAGATAACTACAGAACTTTATATGAATATATTGTTGAAAATGATGGTGTGTATACAAAAACAGAATTAACTCAAAATAAGGATTTTTCTTTATATTCGTTAAATAAACTCATAGAAAAAGAAATATTGAAGTGTGAAGAAAAATTGGTGTTTAGATATAATACAAGAACTTATGGAAGTGAACTAAGAAAAAATCTGACACTTGAGCAGCAATATTGTGTAAATTCAATAATTAGAGGCGATGATTATAAATATTTAATAAAAGGCGTAACAGGTTCAGGAAAAACTGAAGTGTATATGAGACTTGTTGAATATGTGCTTTCAATTGGAAAAAGTGCTGTAGTTCTTGTGCCAGAAATAGCACTTACACCTCAAATGATTGAAAGATTTAAAGGCAGGTTTGGCGAAGATGTTGCACTATTCCATAGTAAATTAAGTGATGGTGAAAGATTTGATGAATGGTATAGAATTAAAGAAGGAAAAGCAAGGCTTGTAATAGGTGCGAGAAGTGCATTATTTCTTCCTTTAATGAATCTTGGACTCATAATAATAGATGAAGAACATGAAAATACGTATAAGTCTGAGCAGAATCCTAAGTATCATACTAGAGAAGTGAGCGAATATTTGTGTGAAATTAAAGGATGTAAACTTGTATTAGGATCTGCAACTCCAAGCATAGAAACTTATTATAAAGCATTGAAGGGTGAATATAAACTCATTGAAATGAATAATAGAGTTAATGGTAAGTCTATGCCTAAGATGGAAATAGTAGATATGAGACAAGAATTGAAAAGCGGCAATATGTCACTATTCAGTAGGAAATTATCTTCTGCTATTGAAGAAACACTAAATCAGAAGAAGCAGATAATATTATTCTTAAATAGAAGAGGTTTTTCAACATTTATATCGTGCAGAAGCTGTGGCTATGTATTTAAATGTCCTGAATGTGATGTGTCAATGACATATCATAAAAATGGATATCTTGTATGCCATTATTGTGGAAGGGCACAAAAGGCAGAAAAGGTATGTCCGGAATGTGGAAGTAAATATGTGAAATTTTTTGGAGCAGGGACAGAGCGTGTTGAGCAGGAAGTTAAAAAGTATTTTCCAAAAGCAAAAGTTCTAAGAATGGATGTGGATACAACAAGATATAAAAATTCTCATGAATCAATATATAATTCATTTAAAAATCATGAAGCGGATATCCTTATAGGTACTCAGATGGTATCTAAAGGACTTGATTTTAAAGATGTGACACTTGTAGGAATACTGGCAGCTGATATGTCTTTAAATATACCTGATTATAGAGCATCTGAAAGAACGTATCAAATAATAACTCAAGTTGCAGGAAGAGCTGGTAGAGGAGAAGATGATGGGAAAGTAATAGTTCAGAGTTATACGCCTAATCACTATAGCCTAAATTATGCAAAAGATGAAAATTATAAAGGCTTATTTAAAGAAGAAATAAATCTTAGAAGGTTGATGGGTAATCCGCCTTTTGGTAAAATATTATTGATTGGTGGTTCTTCTAAAAATGAGGAAAAATTAAAAAAATTTATGAATAACTTACAAGTTAATTTGAAAAAATTAATAGTAGGAGATTTAAAAATGTTGGGACCAGTACCTTGTATTATCAGTAAATTAAAAGATAATTATAGGTGGCAGATAATAATTAAAGGTGAATTTGACGACAAATTTAGTGAAAATGTTAAAGATATACTTTATCAATTAAATAAGAGTGTATATAATGAAGTAAGGGTTAGTATAGATATTAATCCTAATAATATGACCTAGGGGGAATTAAAATGGCATTAAGAAATATAAGAAAATTTGGAGACGACCTTTTAAGACAAAAATGCAGAGAAGTTGAAAAGATAGATAAAAGATTATTAACATTAATTGATGATATGTTTGACACAATGTATGAAGCTGATGGAGTAGGTCTTGCTGCACCACAAGTTGGTATATTAAAGAGATTATTTGTTATCGATATTGGAGAAGGTCCACTAGTATTTATAAATCCAGAAATTTTAGAAACTGATGGACAACAAACTGATCAAGAAGGATGCTTAAGTTTACCTGGTGAATTAGAAGAAGTAACTAGACCTAATTATGTAAAAGCTAGAGCAATAAATGAAAAAGGTGAAGAGTTTGAAATAGAAGCTGAAGAATTATTAGCTAGAGCTATTTTACATGAAAATGACCATTTAGATGGTACTTTATTCGTAGACAGAGTTGAAAAATAGAAATTAGCAAAGGAGGAAGGATTAATGAACATAGTATTTATGGGTACTCCTGATTTTGCAGTTCCATCATTACAAAAATTGGTTGAAAAATATAACGTTACTGCTGTATTTACACAACCTGATAAGCCAAAGGGCAGAGGAAAAAAGATGGGATATTCTGAAGTTAAGGAAGAAGCTTTAAAACATGATATTCCTGTATATCAGCCTGTTAAGCTTAAGGATGATAGAGAACTTATTGAAAAATTAAAGGAATTAAAGCCAGATTTTATAATAGTAGTTGCATTTGGACAATTATTAACAAAAGAGGTTTTAGATATACCGAAATATGGATGTATAAACCTTCATGGTTCTCTTTTACCTATGTATAGAGGAGCAGCACCAATTCAATGGGCTGTAATAAGAGGAGAAAAGGTATCTGGTAATACTACAATGCTTATGGATGTAGGACTAGATACTGGAGATATGCTTTTAAAAGATGAAGTAGAAATACCCGATAATATGACAGCTGGAGAACTTTACAATATTTTAAAAGTAAGAGGTGCAGATCTTTTAGTTAAGACTATAGATGGTGTGGCGAATAAGACTATAGTTCCTGAAAAGCAGACTGAAGAAACATTTTATGCTAAGATGCTTAATAAAGAAATTGCTAATATATGCTGGGATAAGGATGCAGAAGAAATACACAATTTAATTAGAGGATTAAATCCTTGGCCAATTGCATATAGCAGTTATAAAGATCAAAGAATGAAAATATTTGAAAGTGAAGTATTAAAAGAAAAAACTGGTAAGACTCCAGGAACAATAATTGATGTAAGTAAAGAGGGTATAAAAGTTGCATGTGGCAACAATGTATTGTTAGTTAAGAAAGTACAATTTCCAAATGGGAAACCATTAATGGTTGAACAGTATATAAATGGACACGATATTGAGAAAAATATAATTTTAGGATAGTGGAGGTGTAGGTCCAATGCATGGGCTATATTTTGACCCGACAGTAATTCTATTATTGCCAGCTATAATCATTTCATTCTGGGCACAAACTAAAATAAACTCTACTTATAACAAATATAGCAGAGTTAGAACTACCAATGGGTATACAGGTATGCAGGTTGCAAGAATGATTTTAGATGGAGCTGGATTATTTGATGTGAGAATAGAAATGGTAAATACAAGACTTGGAGATCATTATGATCCGTCAAGTAGAGTACTTAGATTATCACCGGAAGTTTATAATAATTCAACAATTGCAGCAGCAGGAATTGCAGCTCATGAGGTTGGTCATGCAATTCAGCATAAAGAAAGTTATAAACCTCTGGTTATGAGAAATTCTATAGTGCCAGTAGTAAATATTAGTTCAAATATATCTTGGGTATTATTTTTTATTGGTTTATTACTTGGATTTAAAGGCCTTACAGCACTTGGAATTTTATTATTTTCAGCTGTAGTAATATTTCAGATTATTACATTGCCTGTTGAATTTAATGCTTCAAATAGAGCATTAGCAATCCTAGAATCAAGAGGTATACTTTATGGAAATGAAATAAAAGATGCACGAAAAGTTTTAGGAGCAGCTGCAATGACTTATGTGGCAGCAACATTAATGGCAGTATCACAGCTAATAAGACTAATTGCTTTAAGCAATAGAGATGATTAAGAAGAGGTAGCATATGAATTGTAGAAAATTAGCAGTAAAAATATTAAATAGAGTTTTAAATGAAGGAGCATATTCTAATATAATTCTTTCAAAAGAATTAAATGAAGTTGAGCTTAATGATAAGGATAAAGCATTACTTACAGAAATAGTTTATGGTGTTTTAAGAAGAAAGAAAACATTAGATATAATAATAGGCAACTTTGTAAAAGACATAAAATTAATGGATAAGAATACATTAAATATTTTAAGAGTTGCAGTATATCAAATGAATTTCTTAGATAAAATACCAAGCTATGCTGCTTGTAATGAAGCAGTAGAAGAAGCTAAAGAAGTATCAGAGAGTGATGCTAAATTAGTTAATGGTATATTAAGAAGTTTTACAAAAAATCCTGATGATATAAATGTCCCAGGAAATAAAATAGACGAATATGCATATAAATTTTCTTTTGAACCATGGATGATAAGACTTTTAATAAAACAATATGGTGAAAATACAGCTAAGAGAATAATGGCTGGATTAAATAATGTTCCAAAAGTAAGTATAAGAGTTAATGAACTTAAAGCCGATTATGATGATGTTTATGAAGAACTTGAAAATATGGAATACGATATTGAAGAAGGTGCTGTATGCCCAGAAGCAATAAGTATTAAAGGTGGAAAATCAATAGAAAGCAATCCTTTATTTGTAGAAGGTAAAATAACAGTTCAAGATGAAAGTGCTATGCTTATAGCTCCGCTTCTTGATTTAGAAGAAGGAATGACAGTTCTAGATTTGTGTAGTGCTCCAGGAGGAAAGACTACTCACATAGCTGAAATTTTAAGAAATACAGGTAAAGTTCTTGCATTTGATTTACATGAATCAAAACTTAATTTAATAAAAGAAAACTGCGATAGATTAGGAATAACTAATGTTGAAGTTGCAGCAAATGATGCTACTAAGTTAAATGCTGAATTAATTGCTTCAAGTGATAGAGTACTTATAGACGTTCCATGTTCAGGATTAGGTATAATAAGAAAGAAACCAGAAATTAAATGGAATAAGAAAAGAAATGATTTAAGAGAAATAATTCCAGTTCAAAGAGAAATAATGGAAAATGCATGGCAATATTTAAAGAAAGGTGGAATAATGATTTATTCAACTTGTACTTTAAATAAAGAAGAAAATGAAGAAAATATTGAATGGTTTGTAAATAAGTATAAGGACTGTGAAGTTAAGAAAATCTTTGTTGGTAAGCAAGATAACTTAGCATATAATAGAGATGGTTCTTTAACTATAATGCCAAATGAAGATATGGATGGTTTCTTTGTTGCCAAATTAGAAAAAAGATAATAGTAGGTGGATAAATGAACAATTTACTAGATTATACTTTAGATGAACTTAAAGTATGGATGAAAGAAAATGGTGAAAGTGCATTTAGGGCAAAACAAATATTATCATGGGTATATAAAGGAGTAACTGACTTTGAAGGAATGAGAAATATTCCAAAGTCATTACAACAAAAATTAAAAGAAAACTTTACAATTACAATGCCTGAAATTGTTGAAGTATATAAATCAAATCTAGATGGAACTGAAAAGTTCCTTCTAGGATTTCCAGATGGAAACTTAATTGAAAGTGTACTTATGAGATATAAACATGGAAATTCAATATGTATATCTACTCAAGTAGGATGCAGAATGGGATGTAAATTCTGCGCATCAACAATAGAAGGGCGTGTTAGAAACCTTACTACTGGAGAAATGCTGTCTGAAGTATTAGTAGTTCAAGAACATATTGGAGAGAGAATTTCAAACATTGTATTAATGGGAAGTGGAGAACCATTAGATAATTATGATAATGTAGTTAAATTTTTAGAAGTAGTTTCTGCAGACTATGGATTAAATATCGGACAGAGACATATAACATTATCAACTTGTGGTATTGTTCCAAAGATATATGAATTAGCAGATAAGGAGTTTAGTACTACATTAGCTATTTCGCTACATGCATTTAGCGATGAAAAAAGAAAAGAAATTATGCCTATTGCGAATAAATATACAATAGAAGAACTACTTGAAGCATGTAAATACTATATTAATAAAACTAATAGAAGGGTTACATTTGAATATGCATTAATTAAAGATAAAAATGATGGTAAAGAAGATGCGAAAGCATTAGGAAAGCTTTTAAAGGGACTTTTATGTCATGTAAATCTTATACCTGTAAATGAGGTAAAAGAAAATACATTTAAGAGATCATCTAAAAAAACTATAGAAGATTTTTCTGAAATACTTAAGAGTTATGGAGTTGAAGTTACAACTAGAAGAGAAATGGGAAGCGATATTAATGCAGCATGTGGACAACTTAGAAGAAGTTACATTAAAACCCAAAAGATAGGGGGGAATTAATATGGTAGGCTTGGTAAGTGACATAGGTTTGAAAAGAGCACTTAATGAAGACTATGCAGCATATTATGAAGATGCTGATTTTAAGATTTATGTAGTGGCAGATGGAATGGGCGGACATAATGCTGGAGAAGTTGCAAGTAAAATGGCAGCAGAGAGAATTGTAGATTATGTAAAAGATAATTTTTCAAAAGTAAATGAAAAAAAGCTAATTGAAATAGCTATTGAAGAAGCAAATAGAGAAATATTTAACTTCTCAATGACAAGTGATAAATTAAATGGGATGGGAACAACAGTTACAGCCTGCTTAATAACTAGAAGAAATATATATGTTGCCAATGTTGGTGATAGTTCATGCGTTGGTATAAAAGAAGGAATGATAAAAAAGATTACTAAAGATCATTCACTTGTACAAGAACTTATTGATAGTGGGACAATAAGTGAAATGGAAGCTGTAAATCATCCTAAGAAAAATATAATAACAAGAGCTTTAGGAACAAGTCTAAATGTATGTGTTGATGTATTTGATGTAATGAATGGTGAATATGAAGTTTTATTATTATGTTCAGATGGACTAACAAATGAATTAACAAAAGAAGAAATTTTAGAAATTGTCATGAGTGAAGAAAATTATGATGATATTGCCAATGAACTTGTTGATATGGCTAAAGAAAAAGGTGGCAGGGATAATATAACAGTGTTGTTGTTTGGAGGAGAGATGTAAAAATGGAAGGAATCGTACTTGGTAACAGATATGAGTTGCTAGAGAAAATTGGCGAAGGCGGAATGTCTCAAGTATTTAAAGCACGTGATAACAAATTGAATAGATTTGTTGCTGTCAAAATACTTAAGAAAGAATTTTGCAATAATGCTGATATAGTAGAAAAGTTTATGGGAGAAGCAACTGCCATTGCAACCTTATCTGACAACAATATAGTTAATGTATTAGATGTAGGAACTCAGGCTGATGATATAAATTATATTGTAATGGAATATGTTAATGGAAAAACATTAAAGGATGTTATAAAACAAGTTGGAAAGATGAATTATGAAACTGGTATTTCAGTTGCTATTCAAATTGCAAAAGCATTAGATTGTGCACATAGAAATAAAATAATTCACAGAGATGTAAAACCACAAAACATATTAGTTACTGAAGATGGTGTTATGAAAGTAACTGATTTTGGAATAGCTAAGTCATCAACATCATCGACTATTACAAATACTAGTACAATAATGGGATCAGCACATTATCTTTCTCCAGAACAAGCGAAGGGAAGCTTTATTGACTGTAGAACTGATTTATATTCGTTAGGGGTTGTATTATATGAAATGGTAACTGGAGTAGTGCCATTCCAAGGGGATAGTGCTGTAACTATTGCCTTAAAACATATACAAGAGGATGTTGTACCTCCAAAGACTCTTAATTCTAAAATTCCAGATAGCTTAAATACTTTAATTTTAAAAGCAATGGAGAAAGAACCTAGTAAGAGATATCAAACGGCTAAAGAAATGATAGCAGATCTGCAAAAGATCAAAAATAATCCAAATGCTATTATTGGTGATGATAATGATGATAATGAGCATACAATAATAATGTCTGCTGTAAGTGAGGAAATGACTAAGCAAAAACCAAAAGAAACTGCCCCTAAGGCTACTTATTCCAATGATGAAGAAGATGATGATTATTATTATGATGACGACTATGATGATGATGATTCATTTTTCACTAAGAAAAAATCTATGATAAAGAAAATACTTTTAGGAGTAGTAGGGATTGTATTAGTGATTGCTTTAGGAGTAGGCGGCTACAAGCTTTTAGGCAATAGAGTAAAAGAAGTTACTGTTCCTAATTTAGTTGGAATGAATGTTGATGAAGCTAAAAGTACACTTGAATCTATGAATTTAGTTTTAGTTGAAGCTGGAACTGAGGAAAGTGATGAACAAGAAGGAACAGTAATTAAATCGAATATTGAAGCTGGAACTAAAGTAAAAGAAAATAGTCAAATTAGAGTAATTGTCAGTGGAGGAGCAGCAAAAATTAAAATGCCAGATCTAGTTGAAGATGATCTTGATACTGCAAAGACAATTTTAAGTTCATATAAGTTAAAGATATCAAGTACTAGTGAGGAATATAGTAGCAATATTCCAAAGGGTAAGATAATTAGACAGACTCCAGCAAAAGATACTGATGTGGATGAGAATACAGAAATTACAGTTGTAATCAGTAAGGGTGCTAAAGTAGTTAAAAATACTGTTCCTAATGTTGTGGGAATGAGTGTAGACAATGCACAAAATAAAATGAGTAATTCAGGATTTGGAGTTTCAATATCAAAAGAAACTACAAATGATAAAGATAAAGATGGTATTGTCTTAAGTCAATCAGTTGGTGCAGGAGATAGTTTAGCTGCAGGAAAAACAATAAAAATAACTGTTGGTGAATATAAGGAACCTGAAAAGCCACAAACAAAGCCAGAAACAAAACCAGATAATAATACGAATAATAATACTAATACAAATAATAATTCTGATAAAGATAACTCTGACACAAAAAATAATACTAATAATTCAAATAATAATGGGCAAAACAATAAGGAAGAAGTAGAAAAGCCAAATTCACAAACTACTGCAAAGCCATCAGGTGATGAAAACTCTGGTGGAGATGCTCCAGTAGCTAATAATAATAACAATAATACTACTAATACAGATAACTAATAAAATTTTGGGGAGAGGTTGATTTTAAAAGCCTCTCCTTTTATAATATATTTAATTTATACAAATTATGGAGGAATAATATGAATGGAAAGATTATAAAAGGCATTGGGGGGTTTTATTATATTAAGACAGAAGAAGGCTTAATTGAATGTAAAGCTAGAGGGAAATTTAGACATAAAGATATAAAACCTATGGTAGGTGATGATGTTACAATAAAGATAGAAAATGGGAAAGGGGTAATTGAAGATATACATAAAAGAACATCAGAACTTATCAGACCAACTGTTGCTAATGTATCTTTGGCATTTATTGTTTTTGCAGTAAAGAATCCAGATATAAACTTTGATTTATTAAATAAATTTTTAATATTATGTGAATACAATAATATTGAAGTTGTCGTATGTTTAAACAAAGTAGATTTAGTATCTGAAGATGAAAGAGAAGAAATAAAGAAGAGAATAAATGATATTGGATATGAGGTTCTTTACATTAATGCAAAAGAAGGTATTGGAATCGAAAGGCTTAAGGAAAGAATTCAAGGAAATATTACAGTATTATGCGGTCCATCAGGTGCTGGTAAGTCAACACTTATTAATAAACTTGCAGATAAAGAGCATATGGAAACTGGAAGTGTAAGTGTTAAACTTGGAAGAGGGAAACATACAACTAGACATAGCGAACTTATAGAAATAGAAGATGGATATATAGTTGATACTCCAGGTTTTTCTACTCTAGAAATAAAGGATCTTATGGATAAAAATGATTTAAAATATTGTTTTCCGGAATTTACCGAGTATAATGATAAGTGTAAATATAGAGGATGTCTACATTATAAAGAACCTAAATGCGTTTTAAAAGAAGCTATAGAAGAAGGCAAGGTTAATAAATATAGATATGATTTCTATGTTAAATCATTAGAGGAGATAATGAAGGAGGAGAAAAACAAATGGTAAAGATAGCACCATCAATATTATCTGCTGATTTTTCGAAATTAGGAGAAGATATAGAAAGAATAGATAAAGGAGGAGCAGATTTTATCCACATTGATGTTATGGATGGATCTTTTGTTCCAAATATATCATTTGGTTTACCTGTTATAAAATCTATAAGAAATAGAACAGATAAGGTTTTTGATGTTCATTTAATGATAGATAATCCAGCAAATTATATAGATGCATTTATTGAAGCAGGCGCAGATTTATTAACTGTTCATTATGAAGCTGATAGACACATCGACAGAACAATTAATTATATTAAATCTAAAGGAAAAATGGCAGCTGTTGCATTAAACCCAGGAACTCCAGTATGTGTATTAAAAGATATAATAAATAATCTAGACATGGTTTTAATAATGTCTGTTAATCCAGGTTTTGGAGGTCAGAAGTTTATTTCTTATTCTTTAGATAAAATAAGAGAAGTTAAAGAAATGAGTAAAGAAGGAAATCCAAATCTTCTTATACAAGTTGATGGAGGAATAGGAAAGGATAATGTAAAATCTGTAATAGAAGCTGGTGCCAATGTTATAGTAGCAGGATCAGCTGTATTTAATAGTGGAGATATAAGCGAAAATATAAAAACACTTAGGGGGTAGTATTTTTTGAATGCTTTAATAGTTAGTGGTGGAAATGCACCAAGTGAAAAGTTGCTTAGAAAATATGCTGCTATGTGTGATTTTATTATAGGAGCTGATAAGGGCAATGAGTGTCTTATAAAATATAATATAATTCCGCAATTATCATTAGGGGATTTTGATTCTATAAATAAAGAAACGTTTGAAACTATTAGTTCTAAGAATATTGAAATTAAGAAATTTCCTCCAGAAAAAGATTATACAGATACTGAAATAGCTATTATGGAAGCACTGAAAATGGGAGCAGAAAAAATTTATCTTCTTGGAGCAACAGGAACAAGAGTGGATCATACTTTAGGGAATATAGGACTTATTCTTACGACCAAAGATAAAGGTGCAAAGCTTGTTATAGCAGATGATAACAATATAGTTTATCTTGCTGATAATAATATGACTTTATATGGTGAGTATGGCGAAAATATTTCTTTTCATGCATTGAGTGATGTTGTTAAGAATTTTAAGATACAAGGTGCAAAATATAATCTTGATGGATATGATATGCATCTCTTAGATCCAAGAGCAATATGTAACGAATTTATTGATACACCAATAAAAATAAGTTTCGAGAGTGGAAATTTATTAATAATGCATTCAAATGATTAAATTTTTGGAACATATTTTAACCCTTCTGAATATTAATATATAGATAGAGCATTTTTATCAACAAAAAATTATACTCGGAGGGTTATATTTATGAAAATTATTGCTATTAAGCTGCCTAAATTTTTTTCAAATATCATAAGGTTTTTTAGAAGAAAAAAATAGAGTGTACATAATTAAACTCTAATAATAAAAAGTCTTTATACTTGGCTGTGAATAAGGTTAGAATAATAATCTTATTTGCAGTTATTTATTTTGTAAAGAGCAAGTAATGTTGGTGTGATTATGTATAAAATTATAATAATATAGGTAAAATAAATTAATATGGATTCTGCATTAATAAAAAATACAAAATAAAAAATGCAATTGATTTAACAATTGCATTCCTTATTATGAACTATATTGCTCTTTGAACCTTTCCAGATCTAAGGCATCTTGTACATACATGAACAGTTTTTGGTGTTCCGTTAACTAAAGCTTTTACTTTCTTTATGTTAGGAGCCCAAGTTCTCTTTGATTGACGATGTGAGTGGCTGTATTGTACACCTGCTACAACACCCTTATCACAAATTTCGCATCTTCTTGCCATTAGAAAACACCTCCTTATATTTCAAAGATAATCTTCTTCAATAGGACAGATTAGATTATATCACATGATTTTCTAATAGGCAAGAAAAAATATTCAAAGAATTTGAAGAAAATGTTGTTTTAGTAATATTAATTACTTGGATACTTGAATAAAATATGGTTCTAATATAGAATATAGAATAGGAAATAAGAATTAGGAGGAATACGAATGGTTGGATTTTCAAATGAAAATGGTAATATAAGTTATTCAGAAGAAGTTTTAGCAAAGATTGTTGGTTTATCAACAATGGAATGCTATGGCGTAGTTGGAATGGTTTCTAAAAGTGCCAGTGAAGGCCTTTGGGAACTTATGGGCATAGAAAATTTGAGCAAAGGTGTTAAGTTACAATTAACAGATGATGATAGATTACAGATTGAACTATTTATTATGGTTGAATACGGAACAAAAATTTCAGTTATTTCTAGCAACATTATACAAAAGGTACGTTATAATGTTGAAAATTATACAGGACTTAAAGTTTCATCCATAACAGTAAATGTGCAAGCGGTAAGAGTCTAGGAGGTTAAACTAAATGAATTATGAAAAAATAAATGGCCGTGATTTTTATAACATGGTCGTGAATGCTAGCAATAGATTATTAGAAGAAAGTGATTTTGTAAATGCACTTAATGTTTTCCCAGTACCGGATGGTGATACGGGAACTAATATGTCTATGACATTTAAAGCAGCTGTTAAAGAAATAGAAAACATAGATAGTGATTCTATTGGAGAAATTTCTAAAAAATTAGCTAAAGGTGCTTTAATGGGAGCAAGAGGAAATTCAGGTGTTATCTTATCTCAAATCCTTAGAGGTATATCAAAAGGATTAGAAGGAAAAGATGAAGTGGATGTTGCTGAATTTGCAGTAGGATTTTTAGAAGGATCTAATGCAGCATATAAAGCAGTTATGCGACCTACAGAAGGAACAATACTTTCAGTTGTAAGAGCAGCATCGGAAGCTGCTGTTGCAAGTGAAGCTAAAGATATAGTAAGTTTAATGGAAGAAGTTACTGCAGAAGCTAAAATAATGTTAGATAAAACTCCAGAATTATTACCTGCTTTAAAGAAAGCAAAAGTAGTAGATTCAGGTGGTATGGGACTTTATATAATATTACAAGGAATGTATGAAGCATTAAAGGATGGTATTAAAGCAGAAATTAAAGATATTACTGCTGGTTCATCAGGTAAAGTTGGTGCACAGTCAACTGAAGAAGTAGATATTAAATTTGGATATTGTACTGAGTTTATAATTTTAGGAGATGCTAAAAAGGCTAAGGAATTCCAAGATAAAATAGAACCACTTGGTGATTCGATGATAGTAGTTGGATATGATGATGTTATAAAGACTCATATACACACTAATGATCCGGGAAAAGTATTATCTTATGCTGTTCAATATGGTGAATTATCAAAAATTAAAATTGATAATATGAGAGAAGAACATAGAGAATTATTAATGGATGCAGCTGATAAAGAAAAGAATGAAAAAGCTAAAGAAACTAATGAGGCTGAAGAAGTTGCAACTTGTGATGAAGAGAAAAAATATGGATTTATAACAGTTGCTATGGGAAGTGGAATTTCAAATATCTTCAAAGATTTAGGTGTTGACTATGTAATAGAAGGTGGTCAGACAATGAATCCATCAACACAAGATATGCTTGATGCAATAAGTAAAATAAATGCTGAACATATATTTATATTACCTAATAATAAAAATATAATAATGGCAGCAAATCAAGCGGCAGAAATTTCAGAGAAAGATATTCGTGTAATACCAACTACAAGTATTCCTCAAGGTATAGCATGTGCTACAATGTTTAATCCAGACTGTGAGGTTGAAGAAAACTTTGAAGAACTAAAATATGCTATTGAAAGTGTTAAAACTGGATCTGTAACTTATGCAGTAAGAGATACTGAAATTGATGGTATAAATATTAAAGAAGGCAACATGCTTGGTTTAATTGAAGGTAAAATCAAAGAAGTTGGTGAGAATAAAGAAGAAGTAGCAGCTAAAGTATTAGCTGATATGACAGATGATGATTGTGAACTTATCACTGTATATTGTGGTGAAGAAGTGACAGATGAAGAAGCTAAAAAATTTGAAGCTGAATTAAATGATAAATATGAAGATTTTGATATTCAATTCTATAAAGGAAATCAGCCATTATATTACTATTTAATTTCGGTAGAATAAAAGGAACACCTTAGGGTGTTCTTTTTTTGTATAAAAATATAATTTTTAATTGTTCATTGCCAATTATAAAAATAGTGGTATAATGTACAACGGATATTATTTATAGAAAATAAATTTAAAAGTTATTATGTATTATATTCATAGTGTAATAGTGATTTAATACATGATAAAAGGAGAAATTATGGATATATACAGTAATATTTCATCATTAAAAGGTGTTGGCCCGAAGGCAACTGAAAAATTAAATAGATGTGGAATTTTTAATATTTTAGATATACTTTTGTATTTTCCGAGAGATTATGATTTTGTAGATGGAAATGCTGAATTTGAAAATATTGATGGTGAGGAAAAGCAGATTCTAAAATGTGAAGTACAGCTTTTTAAAAAAGATATAAGAACAAGAAATGGTAAGATATTGACCACAATTGATTTTAATTATGATGGACATAAAGTAATTGCAAAATGGTTTAATCAGCCTTATGTAAAAAACAATTATACAAGAGGAAAATCTTATAACCTTATGGGTAAATTTAAAAGAGTAGGGAATACTTTAGAAGTAATAGGACCTGTAATTGCATGTGATGAAGCTATGTCTAGTGAGATACTTCCTAAATATCCGTTAAAGGGTGATATAAGCAATAAGTTGTTTGAAAAGCTTATTAATCAAATATTAGGATCTATGGATATAAAAGAAAACTTACCACAGGAAATTTTAGATAAATATAAGCTTATATCTTTAAATAATGCTATAAGAAGTATTCATTTCCCTGAAAATAGAGATATGCTTGAAAAAGCTAAAACAAGATTGAAATTTCAAGAGTTATTTACATATTCTCTTAAGCTTCTTCTTCTAAAATATCAACTTAAAAAAAGTACTAATGGTATTTCTTTTGAATGGGCTGAAGAATTAAGAGAATTTAAAGAAAAGCTTCCATTTCCACTTACAAATGCCCAGACGAAAGTAGTAAGAGATATTTTAAGAGATCAAAAATCAAGTGCACCTATGAATAGGCTAGTGCAAGGAGATGTTGGGAGTGGAAAGACTATTGTAGCTTTGATTGCAATATTTAATGTTATTCAAAATGGATATCAGTGTGTACTTATGGCTCCAACAGAAATTCTGGCTACACAACATTATGAAGAAGCTAAGAAATTATTTGCAGATTATGATATAGAGATTGAATTGTTAACTGGTGGAACTAGTATTAAAGAAAAGAGAAGAATAAAAGACAGAATAAAGAATGAAGATCCTATTTTAGTGATTGGAACTCATGCCTTATTCCAAGAAGATGTTGAATTTGGAAAGCTAGGTCTTATAATAACAGATGAGCAGCATAGATTTGGTGTGGAACAAAGAAGCAAGCTTATGAACAAAGGAAGAAAAGCAGACTGTCTTGTAATGACCGCAACACCAATTCCAAGAACATTAGCTTTATATATGTATTCTGATTTGGATGTTTCTATAATTGATGAACTTCCGCCAGGTAGAAAAAAGATAGAAACTAGATTCTATGAAGATTCTAAGAGAGACATTGGGTATGAACTTGCATATGATGAAATTAAAAATGGAAGACAAGTGTATATTGTATGTCCTCTTATAGAAGAAGATGAAAAGGAAGAATTGAATTCTGTAGAAACTGTATATAATAGGGTTACAGAAGGTGTTTTTAGAAATCTTAGAGTTGAAATCCTTCATGGTAAAATGAAAGGGAGCGAAAAAGAGGAAATAATAAAGAGATTTAAGAATCATGAATTAGATGTTATTATTTCAACTACAGTTATAGAAGTTGGAGTTAATGTTCCTAATGCCTCAGTAATGATTATTGAAAATGCTGAAAGATTTGGATTGGCACAATTACATCAGCTAAGGGGAAGAGTAGGAAGAGGCCAATATGCATCATATTGTATACTTATAGCAAAAGCAAAGAGTAATATTACTAAAAAGAGAATGAACATAATGGTTGAATCAAGTGATGGATTTTTAATTTCAGAAGAAGACCTTAAGCTTAGGGGAGCTGGGGAAATGTTTGGAAGAAAACAGAGTGGAGATGAAGGGTTCGTATTGGCAAACCTTTATGATGATATGAATATTTTAAGGTGTGCAAGAATGGAAGCAAATAATATATTACATAATGATACAGAATTAAATAGAGAATTAATAAATGAAATGAGTAAAAGTCTTCAAAAGAGCAGTAAATATATATGTTTCAATTAATTTGAAATATTAATATAAATTATGTTAATATAATAAATATATACCGTTAAGGGAGGAAATTAATTTTGAGAATAATAGCAGGAAAAGCAAGAGGACATAAGCTAATATCTCCAGCAACAATGGAAACAAGACCAACATTAGATAGAGTTAAAGAAGCAATGTTTAGTTCTATCCAATTATATTTACCTGAAGCTGAAGTAGTAGATGTATTTGCAGGTACAGGTAGTTTAGGTTTAGAAGCAGCAAGCAGAGGGGCAAAGGAAGTCTATTTATTTGACAAAAGTGATACTACTTTTCCTTTATTAAAACAAAATGTTAAAAACTTAAAATTTGAAGATTTTTGTTTTCCAATGAATATTGATGCATATGTGGGATTAAAAAATCTTGCATCTAAAGGTAAGAAGTTTGATGTGATTTTTATTGATCCACCTTACTGCAGAGAAATGATTCCTGAAGCAATGAAAATAGTTTATGAAAATGGGCTTTTAGCTGAAGATGGAATAATAGTAACTAAAATAGATTCAATTGAAGAAATATATGAAGGTTATGAAAGTATTAAATTAAAAAAGAGTAAAAAGTACGGTAATACAACTGTATGCTATTATAAGTGTTAGGAGATTTGTTAATGAAAGTAGCAGTTTACCCAGGAAGCTTTGATCCAATAACAAATGGGCACCTTGATATAATAAAACGAGGTGCTAAGATTTTTGATGAGGTTGTTGTGGCTGTATTGGTAAATATAGATAAAAAATATTTATTTGAAACAAATGAGAGAGTTGAGCTTATAAAAAGAGTTACTAAAGATATAAAAAATGTAAAAGTGGTAAGTTTTGATGGACTTTTAGTTGATTTTTTAAATGAATATAATGCTAATATTCTTTTAAAAGGTCTTAGAAATTCTATTGATTTTGAGTATGAATTACAGATGGCATTTATGAATAATCAACTGGATTCTAATGTTGAAACTATATGTATGATGAGTTCAGCTGAAAATTTACATATAAGTTCTTCTTGTGTAAAACAGGTTGCGAAATTTGGTGGTAATATAGAAGGATTAGTGCCACTAGAAATAGTAGGGGATATACTCGACAGAATAAAAAATTAAAGGAGTGTTTTGAGTGGATAATATAGATGTAAATATTATTGAACTACTTGAATATTTACAAGACTTAGTTGAAAATTCATCAAAAGTACCTATGAGTGGTAAAATAATGCTGGATAAAAGAGAACTTTTGGAAACTATAGATCAAATAAGAAACTATCTTCCAGATCAGTTAAAAAAAGCTCAGTGGGTATTAAGCGAAAAAGAGCGAATATTAAAGGAAGCTAAAAAAGAATATGAGTCTGTAAAAAAAGAAACTGAAAGTATGATGAAAAAAAATGTGGAAAGTCATGATTTTGTTAGAGAAGCAAAAATAAGGGCAGAAGAAATAATAGCCTCAGCTCAGAGAGATGCTAAGGCTATTAGATTAGGGTCAAGAGATTATTCAGATGAAATTCTAAGTCAATTAAATAGAGAAATAGAGAATCAGAAAATTATACTTATTAAAAATCTTCAAAGTAGTTTTGAAACTGTTGCAAATGATATAGATAGAACTCTAAGTGATGTTGATAATGTCATTAAAGATAATATTAAAGAATTAAGAAACATGAAAAAATAATTTATATATTAAATTGCATGTCAATGTTAGTACAAGCAATAAAATTGCTGGTAGAATAGATAGATAAGGATTTGACAATGCGCTATGAATACTGCTTGTATAAACACTTGAGGGTATTATTAAAGTGAGTCCGTATGTTATAAAAAAACTTAAAATACCCTGTATTAATTTAAAAAATATATATTTACCATAATGTATATTTGTTTCACTCACAAATGAACTGACTTGTGCTATTATTGCAAGGCCTGAAAACGAACATAAGAAGCTTATGATACTCATTTTTAGTGGAATTGATACAGGAAGATTGGAAATAATATTACAGCCATTTGTTATTTCTATACTTCCTAAAAAGATTCCATATATGATTTGAGAAATTGAATTTATAAGATTTCCTAGATGATTAAAAACAAAAGAGATATATTGACTCTTTTTTATTAATGAAATTATAACTGAAAAAATTACTATAAAGCCACCAATAGCGAGTACTGTATTAATGGCATTTTCAACGGCAGATTTTATTGCAGTACCAAAATTTGAAGTGGTATTTTTATAAGAAGGAAGATGAGATTCTTGGGTAACATCCTTCTTTTTTTTTGTTATTAACCCAATGACAAAACATGATGCATAATTACTTATAAGCATTATATATCCCAAAGAAGCATTGTTTAGTAATGCAGCACCTACAGAGCCGACTAAAAATAATGGGCCTACATTTGAGGCTATATTTAATAAGCGTTCATATTCACTTTTTTCTATATATCCCATTTTATAAACATCGGAAGAATATTTTGCGCCTAAGGGATATCCACATAGTATGCTAGCGACTATAGGAAATGAACTGCTTTTTGAAAGACCTAAAGGCCTGCATATTAAAGGGCCTAGAATTTCTGAATATAGTTCAATTCCATGATAAGATATAAGTAAGTTGCATATTATAACAAATGGAAATGTAGTTGGTAGTATTGCTTTATACCATAATTGACATCCATCAAGTGCAGCAGGAATGCATGTCTTTATATTTATAGTGAATAAAACTATTAGAATAGAAATAATAATACAGAAAATTATATTTTTATCTATATTCAACTGTTTTATAAGCAAAGTTATTAATAAAATAATTAATAAACACAAGATTGTAATCACAGTCATAGAATCACTCCTATCTATAAAGGACGAGCTAGAATAACACAATATCTAAAAAAGCTGCTTAGAAGATTTTTAGTTGACGGGTAACTGCTAACTAATCACAGATTACCCGTAAATGATATTGTTTAGCAACTCGTATTATTTTTATTTCTATTCCTATGATTATGTAAATAACTTTTATATTATGATAGGTCCATTAAAATAATCTGCCATTGGATTTATATGGTTATTTAAAATTGAATATGCCTTGGTGCCTAAAATATCGAGTTTTAAATGGTCACATAAATTATTTTTTGGAACTTTAGTTATTATATCAATGGTTGAAGTCTTTTTCATTTTTTTTAAGATTTCACGTCCAGTATTATTAAAGGCAAGCACCCGTGCATATGGAGCTGGTGATTTTGCAAGTTTTAATAAATCATAACATTCTAAATTTAAAAAACATTGAGCTAATATTCTGTTTATTCGTGTATAAGTATATCTCTTACTTTTAACAGATAGTATAAGCTGGTCTAAAGAATTAGACGAAAGTATTTCTTTGTAAATTTTATTGTCAAGACCTTCAGATACATCTGGAAGAGAGGCTAAAGCATTTTTGTTTGTAAGTAGTTTATATTTTATATATTTAAACATATCGTCTTCGAAAGTAAACTTATAATTATTTTGATGTAAGTCATTTAAGATAACAAAACTTTCTTCTGTTAAAACATCTTTTAATGAATCTATAGAGCTTTCTTTAAGATGTTTTCTTATTGAGGTTGCTGAAGCAAATGATTTGCTTAAAGTTTCTTGATTATACGAAGATCCTTCGCGTTTAAGAGTTTTGGGTATAATTTTGCTATTTAAGGATTTTATTGCTTTAATATATTCGATTCCTAGTATGTTGTTGGAATTTGATAGTACCTCTTTTACATTTTCGTTTTTTAAGTATTGGTCTAAAGCAATGGATCTGCTTGAATGGAATGGAAAGCCACTATCTAAATATTTTTTTAAAAGTAGTTTATATTCTAAAGGCTCATTTGAAAGTACATTTGCAATAGAATCTAAAACATCAATATTTCCATGTTCACTTCCAAAATAAACTGTATCTATTATTCCTAAATTGTTTAAAAGAGAAATACCTCCAAAGGCGAAATGTTCTGCTGAAGAAATTGAATATACTAATGGTAGCTCAATTACTAAATCTACTCCGTTTTTAACAGCCATTTCTGCACGTTTCCATTTGTCGACTATTGCTGGTATGCCTCTCTGCATAAAATTACCACTCATTACGCATACTACACCTGAAGACTTTGTATCTTTTTTGCAGTGTAATAAATGATATGCATGACCTTTGTGAAATGGATTATATTCAGTAATAATTGTGGTAATCATGAATTCACCTCTTTTTTGTAAAGTTAATTGAATATTAATTATTATAGACTGAAAAAATATATTTATAAAGGAAATTATTACTGTAATTTTTTTATAAAATAAGTATAAAAAGTATTATATTTAAAATGTTTACAGTGGTATTTTTGCTTGATTTTATCAATGTAAAAAATATTTTTTGATTGTTAAAAAAAAAACTTTTAGTCTATGCGTATTTTTAAGGTTAATTGT
>DPOH01000158.1 GCA_003539755.1 Clostridium sp. | reverse complement strand
AGCAACTTCTGAACGACTTTCAGTTGCTGGACTTAAAACCCACTTTAGATCTGAAAATGCAATTTTCCCCACAATCATTCCTATTGGAGGCATAATAATATCGTCAACAATACTCTTAATTACTCCAGAAAAAGCATCACCTATAATAACACCAACAGCTAAATCAATAACATTCCCTCTTTTAAAAAAAGCTTCAAATTTTCTAAAAATGCTATTCTTCTTCATGTCTATTCACCTCTAGCCTATTTCTATTATTAGTCGTTTAAATTTATAGTACTAAAGTAGTATAACCTTTTAATATAGAATCTATTCTTCATTTACACTTTCAACATTATATAACCCATATATCTTTACATATTAAAACAACATTTTCTTGAATTCCTATCAGTTTATTTATACTTAAAATAATATAAGAGCATTCAAGAAATTTTCTCTTCCTTAATGCTCTTAATATATTTTTTAATACATATATTATTTCACCTATATATAACTTATCTTTCACTTGCTAATATTCCATAATAACTTGCATCACAGATGCCTTGATTATTATAATCTGCATTTCTCAATGTACCTTCATATTTCATTCCACATTTTTTCATAACATCTCCTGAATGTGGATTTCTTGGGTCATGTCTTGACTCTATACGATTCATTCCTACCTTTTCAAATAAAAAATCCATAACACATTGTAAAGCTTCAGACATTATCCCCTTATGCCACCAATGTCTGCTAAGACAATAGCCTATATGTGCCATAGAAATAACATCATCACATGTATTTACACCTATACATCCTATTGGTTCAGAGCCATTTTCCTTTAATATAATTGCCCATTGATAATAATCTTTTCGAGAATAATTTCCTATCCAACCTTCTATTACACTTTTGCTTACCTCAATACTACTATGTGCAGGCCAAGTCAAATATTTAACCACACTTTCATCAGAAGCCCAATTTTTATACATAGGTTCTGCATCTTCCATGGTAAACTTACGTAATATAAGTCTTTTTGTTTCTAAAGTTTTTGTTCCTAAATGATTCATGATTATTCCCCCTTGCTTATTGCAAATATCTAATAATATAACGAATATAATTTATATATAAGACATCCTAATTTAACTCTGTTATTTCAAACCATACAGTTTTAATTTTTATCTCTAAATAATAACATCACAACTAATAGTTAAATATATTTTGTAATTTCCAAATATTATACCACTAATTTCCAATGCTTAAAATATCCTTTTACAAATACGCTTTTATTAACACAAAAAATATTGTTTCAAATGATAAGAATCTCTATAAACAAAAAGATACTATTATAAAAATAGTACCTTTTCCATACAAAACATATTCAATTAACGAACGAAGTTAGTCCATGCTCTTTCTTCTCTTTCTGGTAATTGAATTCCTGCTTTCTTACCAGCTTCAATTGATTTTAATAACCATGCCATATTATTTCCTAAGATACGCATAGTCTGCATACCTTCTAAATCTTGTTTAACATCTTCTGGTTTAGCTCCATGAACCATATTCCAATATTGAGATGAAACTATTGGCATATTACTTATTGTAAAATATTTATTGATTTGATCAAATGTAGCTGTAGTTCCAGCACGACGAGCACTTATTACTGCAGCTGCAGGTTTGTTTTCAAATATTCCTTGTTGCGCATAAAACACTCTATCCATAAATGAAGTAAGCATTCCAGATGCTGCTGCATAATGTACAGGTGAACCGAAAATAAATCCATCTGCTTCTGAAGATTTTTCTAAGAATTTATTTACCGGGTCATCCATAAAACATTCACCAGTTTTTTTACATGAACCGCATCCTATACATCCCGAAATAGGTTTTGCACCTAATTGAAATATTTCAGTTTCTATACCATTTTTCTCTAAAGCTCCAGCCACTTCACATAAAGCTGTATATGTACATCCTCTTGGATGCGGGCTTCCATTTACTAATATTACTTTCATAAAAAAATACACTCCTTAATGTGATTTATATAACTTTATAAATATCTATTGAAAAATATCCTAGATATTATAAAATTATTTTAATACCTTAGAGTTACTCTAAGTCAAGAAAAAATAATATTTTTAAGGTGGTTATAACCTATGTATACAATAAAACAAATATCAGAAATCACAGGAATTTCAGCTTATACTATACGTTTTTATGATAATAAAGGCCTTCTCCCTTTTTTAATGCGTGATAAAAATAATATAAGGTTATTTTCAGAAAATGACTTAGACTGGCTAAATTTTATTCATTGTTTAAGAAACACAGGCATGCCAATTGCTGATATAAAAAAATATATAGAACTTTGTAATGCTGACAACAATACTATCAAGGAAAGATATAATATGATTATTGCTCAAAAGGCAAAAATAGAAAATGAAATAATTAAAATGCAAAAAAGAATTGAAATTTTAGATAATAAAATAAATTGTTATAAAGACTTATTAGATAATCCTGAATCTGACTCCATAAACTCATATAACTGTAAGTCTAATGAAAATCCTAATTCAATTTCCTGTCTAAATTCTTTTATTAAAAATAAAATATAGAAAACTGTGTAATATAGATCTCATTTAGTTATCAGGTATCACATAACTGATCTAAGCAAAATAATAAATAAAACTCACGTGATGTCCACATTGGAAATCCCGTGAGTTTTGTTATATAATGTATAAAATTTATTATTTATTTAATGAAAACATCTGCTTAAATTCATAGCTATATATTTTTCTTATTCATTGTTTTGAACCATCTCAAAAATTCATTCATATAGCACTCTTGACTAAAGCCATGTCCTCCACCTTCAACAGAGATTTCTTTAACATTAGTACCTTTTTTTCTAGCTATATTGATATAACTTTTAGCACCCTCTGAACCAACTATAGAATCGTTAGTACCATAAGCAACTAGTTGTGGAATGTCTTCTGAAGTTATATATTTCTTCAAATCCATTTCTTTTAATAATTCAATCCTCTTTTGCTTATTTCTAACTTCCTTATCATTAAATAAACTAAATAACATAGGAATATTATGATAATAATCTAGTACTGGATAAATCATTGCTGCATTAGAAATAGTATCACTAACTTTATCTATTTCATCAGTAATATATCCCTCTGGAAATAAATCTTTTCCTCTTATTTTGTTAATGAAACATCCAACTTGAGTCCCTCCTGCCGAAAAGCCAATTAATCCAATTTTATCTGGATTAATCCCGTAATCAAAGGAATGATATTTTAAATATCTTATTGCCCTTTGAACATCTAATTGTGGAATTGGATATTCATATGGATTTGATCGATAATGTAACACAAAGGCACTTATTCCATTTTTATTTAAAGTATAAGCAACATCTTTACCTTCTTCTGTACCACCGTCCATTGATTTGTATCCATAGCCACCACCTGGAATAATAATAACTGCTTCATCACTGCTATCCACTAAATATGGAATTAAATATGGTTCATCCTCATAAGTCTCTTTTTCATATCCACCTTTAATTTCATAAAGATAAGTAAATGTATCAATTATTTTCTCTTTATTAGAAAATTTATCTCCAACAATTGCCTTAGCAAATTCTTCATTAGAAACTAGTCTATTTTTATCAATATTCATATCATCTAGTTTGCTACGAGAACTATTACCAGCTACCTTATCCCATATCTTAATCCTCTTATCATAATCAGCAACCCTTTTTACCCCTATACTAGATGCCTCAGTAACTTTGCACATAAACATTCCTGATATAATAGTCATACTAAAAAAAGCCAGTAAAACAATTTTTAACGGTCTAAATTTTCTTTTCTTTATCAAATTTTTATTTCTCATAATTTTACCTCTAAATATAATTATATTTAAAATTACCATATAAAACCTTTAACACTTATATTCAAGTACTATATATGTTATAATAACACCTATTTCCTTAAAAGTAAAATACAGTATTCAAAACAATTATATTCAAACTATTATAATTCAAATTAGACTTTGTCTCTAGACTACATTTATTATATCAATTATTAATTCTTTTTACATAATGATTTTACTGACCTTTTTACCACATCAAAAAAGCTTAAAGAACTTACAATACGATTTGGATCAACATAATTTCTAACAGCACGAAGTACTCTTTTAGGATCTTTTGATGCAAAGGTATATGTTCCATTCTTCTTAGTTCTAATCGCATACCTTGGTATCCATTTTCCTTTAAACATAACAGATACAATTACATAATCAACTTCTTCCCAAGGAATTTGTATATAATTTTTAACATCACGCGAATCATAAAATTCAAAACCTTTATCAC
>DPOH01000213.1 GCA_003539755.1 Clostridium sp. | reverse complement strand
GTGTAAATACACTAACATGTATACCTTAATTTCAAGAGAAACTTTAGTTGTTGATGGAAAAAAGACTAGTGAAGAAGATAATAAGTTATTTAATACTGTTGATGAGTTAAAGCAATATTTTGTTGATGCTTTTGGTGAAAATCTAAATTTAGAAATGCAATAATATAAAAATTATGATTTAAGAAGGTTTTATGAGTAATTCATAAAACCTTCTTATTTAGGAAATTTATAATAAAAATAATATAATTTAACGATAAAACACAAGAATATAGTTGATAAAAAATCGTATAATTTATTATGTTATATTTATAGGAGGATAAAAATGGAGATAAAAGAAAAACTATATTCCTTATCTGAGCGTATAGAAAAAATTGAATCACAAATAAAAAGTGAAGAGGGAACAAAACAGTCACTCATATTACCTTTCTTTCAGATTCTTGGATATGATGTATTTAATCCACTTGAGTTTTGTCCAGAGTTTAATGCTGATTATGGAATAAAGAAAGGTGAGAAAGTAGATTATGCAATAATAATTGATGAAATTCCTACAATATTAATTGAAGCAAAATCATGTAACGAAAATTTAGACAAACATGGTTCACAGTTATTTAGATATTTTAATTCATCAAAAGCAAAATTCGGTGTACTTACAAATGGAATTCAATATAGATTTTATGCTGATCTTGATGAAACTAATAAAATGGATAAGAAACCATTTTTTGAAATTAATATGTTAAATTTAAATGATACACAAATATCATATTTAAATAATTTTGCAAAAGATTGTTTAGATGTAAATTCAATATTAAGTACAGCTGAGGAATTAAAATATCTGAATTTAATAAAAGATTTCTTGAAACATCAATTGGCTACACCTTCAGAAGACTTTTGTAATTATATATTGAGTAATGTGTATGATGGAAGGAAAACGTCTTCTGTTATTGAAAAATTTTCACCTATTATTAAGAGAGCTTATACTCAATTAATAAATGAAACTTTGAGTACTAAATTTGCAGAAACTTTGAAAGGAGATATAAATGATGCAGATGAGCAACCTGATGAAAATTCAAGTACTTCAAATACACATAAAATTATAACAACTGATGAAGAGTTAGAAGCATTTGCAATAATAAAATCAATGTTAAGAAAAGTTATAGAACCAGCATTTATCACGTATAAAGATACTGAAAAATATTTTGGAATTTTGTATAAAAATAATACTCGTAAATGGATTTGTAGATTGTTCTTAGGGTGTAAGAAGTCAATAGTTTTTCCTAAAGAAAATAAACAGCAAGAAAGAAAGTATATTGAGAATATAAATGATTTATATAATTTTGAAGAAGAATTAATTGAAATTACTAATTTATTTGTTGAATAGATTATAAGAATTTATAATTATATAGATAGTGATTAGAAAATTAAATTAAATCTTAAGTTAAGCTGAAATTCATTATTGTATATCAAATGAGAGTGAATGAGATATAAAATATGAAATATTTTGGATTTTAAATAGGTCACATGAAAAATCATGTGGCTTATTTTTATTGCCAAATTTCCAACAAAGCATTATAATATACAGAAGAAAAATACTTAAAATACCTAAAAATACTTTATAAGCACAGGTGATAAAATGTATGTTCAAAAAATAAGGACTAAAGACAATAAAATAAGATATATACTTCTTGATGATAATGATGAAATAGTAGTCTGCGTAATGGATTATCTAAAATATCTTGATAGCAGAAGACTTGCACTTAATACTCTTAAGAATTATGCATATCATTTAAAACTGTATTTTGAGTACTTAGAGGAAATAGAAAAATCGTATGATAGTATTACAGACGATAATCAGGAGCTTAATGTTTTAGCTGGTTTTGTTTCTTATCTTAATAAGCTTGATGAAAAGGTTATTTATACTCAATATTCAGAAAGGCCTGAAAGAAGAACTGCTTCTACTGTAAATACTATTTTAAGCGCTGTTCTATCTTTTTATGAATATCTCTTTAGAACTGGAAGTATAGATAGGGAACTTAATGTATACAGGGAAGGAGTACTTTCATCTTATAAGGGAGTTCTATATGAAATGGGTACTGGAAAGAAAAAATATATAACATCAGTATTAAAACTAAAGGAGAAGGATAGAAGTATAAAAACAGTATCTCGTGAAGAAGTAGAACTTTTGATTAAAAACTGCCATTACATAAGAGATAAGTTTCTTATATCATTACTTTTTGAAAGCGGATTAAGACTTGGTGAAGCTCTTGGACTAAGGAAAAGTGATTTTGTAATATGGGATAACAAGGTAAAAGTTGTAGCAAGAAGTAATGAAGAAAATGGTGCGAGTGTTAAAAATAAAGCAGAAGGTGAGATTATTATACCAACATCAGTAGTTCAGCTATATTTTGAATATTTAAATAATGAATTTATAGATAACGAAGAGAGTTATATATTTGTAAATCTTAAAGGAGCTAACAAGGGGAAGCCAATGAAAGCTATTACTGTTGAAAAGTTATTTTACAGATTGAGCAAAGAGTGCAATATAAAAGTTACACCTCATATATTAAGACATTCTCATGCTACTGAACTTATTGAAGTTGGAAACTGGGATGCAGTTTATGTCAAGGAAAGACTTAGACATAGACAGATTCAGACTACAATTAATACTTATGTTCATTTATCTGATAAGTATAAGAAAGAAAAGTTCAAAGAGTTTCAAGACAAATTAGGTGATGATAATGAAGAAGAATAAAATTGATAAAATATATAATCTTGTAGGAATTTTTGATAAAGATTTTTGGGACATAAAAAAGTGTGGTTTAAAGAATATAGAGAAGTGTATGGAGAATCACTATACTTCTTATGGAGAAATTGATTTTAGAAATATAAGAAATGAAACTATAAAACGAGAAATTAAATATTATATCTTTAATAAACTTATAAGTTTTAAAGGTAATCTGGATTCATTAAGAGCTAATAATTTAATCTATTTTAAATGGACTATAAAATTCTTAGAAGGTAATTGTGGTAAGGTGAGTTCTCTTTTTGAAGTGAATACTAAAGATACTGATAATTTTAGAGAATTTTTAATTAGAAATAATATTAGAGTTATAAATAAAAAGAAAGATGATGCAACAAAATTCCATAATGCACCTATAGTTAATACATTAAAAAGAATTAAGGTATATTTACTGAATGAATATAATGCAGCATGTGGAAATGTACCTGATATTTTATACGTAAAAGATTTGAAATTGTCATCTCATAGAATCAATCCAAGCAGAGATATAAAAACCATAAATTTTATAAGTATTGAAAATGAATATAATAAAAAAATTCTTAAGGATTATATAAAGTATTTATGTTATGAAACAGAAATATCATTAAGCTTTATATATTCAAAATTAACATCTATAAAAGAATTTATGAATAAATTTGTAGATAAAAGAATTGATGAACTTACTAGAAAAGATATAGAAATTTATAAAGAATATCTTCTTAAAAAAGAAATTGAATCTTCTACATATAATAAAAGAATTATTGATATTTCTAATTTCTTTGAATATGGTATTCAGAAGGGCATATGGAGTCATAACAATATTTATTGGGAATATGATTTGCTTGATTCTTCTTTGAAAATAAGAGCACAAACAGTTGAACAAGGAGTAATTGATCAAATTCTTAATAATAAGGATAGTTTTTGTGAAAGAGATTTTGCAATGTTTTTAATATTGTATTGCTGTGGAATGCGTATTAGTGAAGTATGTACATTAACTATGGATAGCATTAAAAGAGATGACAAAGGATTTTATATAGTTTTTTATTGCCAGAAGATGAAGAAAGAAGCTTCAAATCCTATTCCTAAATATTTATTTGAGTATTTAGAAAAGTATTCTGAGAGTGTAAGAAAGAAGTTTGGAGATAAGCAGAAGTTTTTATTTACCAAAAAAGATGGAAGTGTAATTTTGGCAAATACATATAAGGAATCTATGAAGAAGATAATAAGAGAACTTGGCATAAGAAATAGTGATGGATCTGATTATATATTTAGACCTCATGAATACAGACATACATTTGCTACATCTTTACTTGAGAGGAATATTCCTTTTTCAGTGGTACAGAAATTATTGCATCATAACAGTCCTGAAATGAGTCTTGTTTATACTCAATTAAGCGATTATAGAAAGAGAGAAAAGTATGTTGAGTTTGTAAATATACTTGGTAAAAAGAGTACTAATCTTTTTGAAGAAAATAAGAATAATGCAAGAATATATGAAGTTCAATGGCTAAAAAATAACCTTAAGGCACAGGCACTTCCAAATGGATTTTGCTCACTTCCAGTATCATTAGGAATATGTCCATATTCAAATGCTTGCCTTACTTGTGAATATTTTAAGAGTACTAAAGGACATTTACAAATATTAAAGAAGCAATTAATAAGAACTGAAGCATTGATTGAAATATTAAAAGAAAAGGATTTAGAAGAGCAACTTAAGATAAATTATGAAGTTAAAAGAAATCTTGAAAGAATAATAACTTCTATTGAAAAAGGAGATAAGAATGCAGTTACATAGAAGTTCAGAACATTTATATGATCCTAATTATTTTATATGGATTGAAAAAGATGAGTATTATAAAAAGGATTTATGGAATATAAGAGAGCATAAATATTTTTTTGAGTTAACAGAAAAGCAGAGAAAAGCAGGAAACTTCAGTAATTCTATTGATTTCTCTATATGTAATAATGAAAACTTAAAGAATGAAATAAAAAATGCATTGGCATATATGATTGAAAATAGAACAATTAAAATTAATGGTGTTTTTCATGATAAATATATTATTGTTAATATTATTAAGTTTATTAACAAAGAAATTAGAGGAAAAAATAGTTTCCTTGAATTTGATAATGAACAAATATATGAAGAATATGAAAAGTATTTAAAAAATAGAGGATTGGCACATAGAAGTATTGTGAAAAGAGTGTCTGCAGATATGACATTAAAAAAATATGTAGAACGAAATAAAGCAGCTAATTTAATTAAAAGAATATATGATATTAATAAAGCAGCAAAACATCATAATTTAAAAGAGAATTTAAAGGATGTATGGGATATAAGAAATTTAGACATAAGTGTTAGTGGATTCAATAGTGCTAGACCTAGGTATACTATAAATTTCGAAAAAATATATCAGCCCAAAATAAGAGAAGTAGTGAAAAAATATGAATATGAGAGATTGAAGAACAGCAAATATAGTACCATTATTGATGATTTAAAAGCTATTAATTTATTTTCAAAGTTTCTATACGAAAAATATCCTGCGATAGAAGGTCTTGATCAGTTAACAAGAGATATAGTATTAGAGTTTTTAGGTTATGTAGAAATGCAGGATATGTGCCATACTACGAAAGGTCAAAGAAAAGGATGTCTTAGAGTGTTTTTAAATCTTATTGTAATGTATGGCTGGGAGTATACCCCTAAAATGAAACTGCTTCATAAAAGTGATTATGGGAAAAAAGTTATGATTTTGCCAAAACCAATAAGTCTGAAGGTCTTGAAAGAGCTGAATGAAAATATAAGGTATCTTCCTGAAGTAATTCAAAAAATGGTTTTTGTAATTCAGAATATTGGAATGAGAGTAAATGAATTATGCAGGCTTAAGATTGGAAGTGTAAAAACGGATAAAGAAGGCGATTATTTCTTAGAATACTATCAATCTAAAGTTGATAAATTCAATAGAATTCCAATAAAAAAAGATGTGGCTCAAGTAATATTGAATCAGGAAGAGGAAACACTTTCAAGGTTTAAAGATACAAAATATATATTTACAAGAGATGGTTTAAAGCCAATTGGACAGGAATCATTTTCTTATCATATAAATAGGCTTGCATTTGAAAGAAATATTACAGATGAGCAAGGAAATTTATATAGATTTAAAAGCCATCATTTCAGACATACAGTAGCTACTGGATATGTTAATAATGGAATGAATCCTAATATGATTAGAATGATGCTTGGTCATAGAAAAATGAAATCAATAATGAGTTATATTGAACTTAGGGATGCTACAGTAATTGATGCATTGGAAGAAGTATTTGAAGAACAGAATAAAATACTAGCCAACTTAAATGGCAATTTGATTGAAGATACTGAAATGAAAAGCATTGACTTGGTTAATGGGATGTGTACAAAAATTAGTAATGATAGAATGTGTGAAAAAGCAAATAAATGTTATCAGTGTTCTATGTTTTATTTTTGTAATGATGATGTTACAGATTTTAAAGAATATTTAAATAGAATCAATGAAAATATAGATTATGCTGAGGAGAATGGATTTAGTAGAATGGTAGAAATAAATAAGAATATTAAGAATGATATAGAAAAACTTATTAATTAATAGAGGAGAATAATAATGTCATGGATAAAACAGAGAAAATAGTTGAGCTTACGAAAAAGAAATCTGAGGAAAAAAAAGAGTATGTGCTTGAAGTGATAAATAGCATGCTTAGAAATGGAGAAAAGATTACTTTTTACAGTGTTTACAATAAGGCTGGAGTATCAAAATCATTTGTATATAATAATCAGGAAATACGAAATAGAATAGAAGCATGTAGAAGTGGTATTGTTACTAAAGATGAGGTTAAGGATAATAAAGATTTATTAATAGATCAATTGAATCATGAAAATGAAACTTTAAGAAACAAACTTAAAGAATATAAAAAAGATGAGCTTTGGAAAATTAAATATGAAAATAAGAAAAAGGAAGCTGAAATACTTAAGGAAAGATTAGAGAGACTTTTTGGAGAAAAGTATTAAATGGTAATTGTTATATCTAATACTATCTATAAGAAAAAGCAGCAAATATGAAGTAACATATTTACTGCTTCTTCTTATGCAACTTTCCCAGAATCATCATCAGAATTATTATCAATAACAACTCCAAGCTTAGCCGAAATTATGGCATTAAGTTTATTAATAGAACCAGTAAGAGAATTAATTTGCTTTTCTAAGCGAATAAGCAGATATGCTGCTACAGCTACAGGAAATCCATTATTAACTATTAGGTTCATTAATTCATTAACTTCCATGATACTCACCTCCTGGAGTATATATATGGAGAAGTTAAGATAAATCTAAAATCATTCCATATAAAATTAATTGTTTGAAGAGGAATTTGAAGAAAACGAGGAAATAGTTTTATAGTAATAGTCTATAGCTAAGTCAACTATAGTGCTAACGCATACATTAATGTCATTATCCATCATTTTTAGTTCATTAATTTTTCTTATAGTGGATTCTCTTAATATATAGCATCTTCTAATACTAGGTGTTTCTCCATCAATAGCAGGAGCAGCACCATTTGCTATAGGGGTTCTACGATTATCAAAAATATTTGAATTATCATTCTTTTCATTTGTATTATCAACTGGATTTGAAAATGAAATTTCTTTTGGAGTGCTTTCTTTAGGCTTATCATTAATTAATACACTAGTCTTTGTTTCTGAATTAGGAGTATCAAAAGAAAATGAAGATACACAATTTCCTTTAACTATTGGCTCATCACTAAATCCACAAATATCAATATCATCCTCTTCAACAGGACATGCAAAAGTATCTATGTTTTTATTTTTTCTTCCCATAATAATTAACAGCTCCTTTAAGTTTTGTTTTTATTATATGGATAAATAATAAATATTCTTAAAAATATAAGAATATAGCTATAAATGAATAAATATTCTTATATATTTGCTTGTAGTATGGTTTAATTTGTTATAATATAATTGTTAAATAAACAAAGGAAAGTACAGAATAAAAAATTAGATAGCAAATTAAATAAAATTAATTCTAAAATCAGTGCTATGAAAAAAATGATTTATAATTTTTAATATCCTTTTAGTAGGATACGGAGAACCATACCATAAATAAATGCAGTTTTTATTATACAAGTTCGAGGATTAGATGATGCACAGGGAGTAGTAAATCTAATGAAGACTGTTGATTGTGAAACTAAATTCCTATCATGTGAATGTGATGGATTTAAATTTCACAGTGGAACTGGAGAGTGAATGGATTAATTAAAATGTAGCTTTCTAGACATTTAATTATGATATTGAATCAGATATACGAATCAAAGAAAAAATTATTAGATTTAGATAATTATGATTCAGATAAGAGTTACTAACCAGACCGAACGAAAGCGAGGCTGGACTTCAATAAAAAGAATAAATCTTCGATTTGGTTAAAAATTATATAAACTTAGGCAGAATTATAATTGCCTAAGTCTAATTTATACATAAAAATAGCTAGAGTATAAAGTTGAGGTAAGATAATACGAAAAATACTATACATAAGCTATATTAGGCAAATAAAAATTATAACTACAAAAGATAAATAATGATTATAAAAGGAGATAATAATAATGATCAATTTAAAGAAAATAACAATGTTAGCTATAATTGGTATTATGGTTAGTGGGTTAGTTGGTTGTGGTAAAGCAACTCCAGAGGATATAACTAAGGAATTAAGTAACGGAAATTATTCTTCAGCTGTAAAAGATTTTAATCAATTAACAGAAGAAGAAAAATCTAAAATGGTAGAAGAATTTAAGCAGCAAGCCACAAAAATAAAGGATGATTTTATTAAAGGAACAATAGATAAAACTAAAGCTATAGAGGCATTAACTGAAATTAAGTTAGTTAATGGAATGGAGGAAGTTGTCAATGGAACTATAACTATAATAAATAATATAGAGAGTTCTAAAAGTGCTTTTGCAGAAGCTAAAAAAGCAGAAGAGGCAAATGATAATATTAAGGCTATAGAGCAATATGGAAAGGTAATTCAAGAAGATACAGCAAATTATGATATAGCTCAATCAAAATTAGATGAATTAAATAAAAAAATTGAAGACTCTATTCCAGTTAAAATAGTAGGAACAAGATTAGATAGAAATATTATAGATAATCAAATTTTAAATGTTCAATTAAATAATAAGTCAGATAAACCAACTAAGAAAATAACTTTTGTAGTTTTTGCGTATGACAAAAATAAACTACCTGTAAAACTTAATTTTGGATATGATTATTATATTGGATGTAAATTGGAAACTCCTCTTCAACCAGGAGAAACATCAAGAACTGATTGGACTTGGGACTTATACCCACAAGGCAATGAAGTAGCAGAAGTTGTTGTAGTATTAAATGAAGTAGAATTTTTTGAAGGAGAAAAGTGGACAAATCCATCACTTTCAGCAAGTATAGAAAAATATGCTGAAAAACCATTAAAATAAAGGTTTATTGATACGGGTATTTATATAGGTACAAAATTAAACTCAAATAGAAAAAGGCAGTATGTATTAAGTTATTAAATATATTTGAATTAAATGAAGATGATATTGAATTCATTGAAAAGTAATTATGATAAGAGTATCTACTAATTCAAAGTAGATATAGACTACAAATAAATAATTAGAATTTTTATATGTTTTGATTTAAGAAAAATCTATTAAGATAAATAGACTATAGTTTTTGTTTTATAATTTTTCTATCCATATATAAATACTGAAATAAAATTAAATGAGGTGTTTATATGGTTAATAATGAAATTAAAATGCAAAACTTAAATTGTGATATATTTGATAAAAAGCAGATAGCTCTAGCAATTAGAAATTCAACTTTAG
>DPOH01000004.1 GCA_003539755.1 Clostridium sp. | reverse complement strand
GTATATAACATTCCATATAAGCAGATCATTTGGTTTTGTAGATAAGGGAAAAAATTTTTCTTTTAATTCTTCCTTATGCTTATTTGCTATTTTGGAGATTACTGCTTCTTTATTTTTTTGATCCAATAAGAAATAAAATTCGTTATCAAAAAAGTATCTATCAGAATCATATGCATCATACATAACATCACTCCCTTGTAAAACTACATAATATATTATACAACTTTTTGGCTAATATTGGATAATTATAAACAAAAAAAGTTAATATGAAACAGAGTCATGCTAGTGTTCTTGATATAATACATTTATAGAGATTGCAATCGTTTAACCTTTGGGTAAATAATATTAGTTTAAATGGAGGGTGAGATATATGAGTAAAAAATTTAAGGCTATATCTTTAATTATTGCAGGGCTTATGGGGATAACAGTTTTAAGTGGCTGTGGCAGTGCTGGAACTGGAAATAATAGTGGTGATGAAGAGTTAATTGTATGGTCATATCTAATGGATAATGAAGTTGAAGAAGTAGACAAAATAGCTCAAGAGTGGGCAAAGGAGAATAATAAAAAAGTAACTATTGTTAAAGATAATTCAGATTTTCAAAACTTTCTACAAGCAGCAAATTCATCAAAAGGACCTGATATGGTTTTTGGAATTGCTCATAATAATTTAGGTACATTTCAGGATGCAGGTCTTCTAGAAGAGGTTTCAGATGATTTTGTTAATAAAAATGATTACTTAAATTCAACAGTGTGGGATGCAGTATCTTATGATAATAAAGTATATGCTGTACCTATATCAGTAGAAACATATGCGCTTTTCTATAATAAGGATAAGGTAAAACAAATACCTGAAAACATAGAAAAATTAGTTGAAGAAGCTAAAGCTTATGGACCTTCAGGCTTCCAGTTTTCAATGAATGAATTCTATTATACAGCAGCTTTTGTACAGAGTTATGGAGGGTATGTTTTTGGTAATAAAAATGGGGTTGTAGATACTAAAGATATAGGACTTGATAATGAAGGATCCATAAAAGCTTATAAATTCCTACAGGACCTTGTTCAAAAGGATAAGCTAATGCCAGCTGATATTACAACTGATGTTGCAAACAGTAACTTTAAGTCTGGAGATGCAATTTATTATATTGGAGGACCATGGGATGTAAGTGGTTTTAAAGATGCAGGTGTTAATTTTGGTGTAGTTCCAATTCCAAAAATCAATAGTAGTGATGTTAAAACATTTATGGGTGTACAGTCAGCTTTTGTAAGCAATAAATCAAATAATAAGGACAATGCTTGGGCTCTTATGAAGTATTTAATTGATAATTCTCCAAAGAGATTATATGAAGTAGGAAACAGACTTCCTGCACTTAAGAAAGAACTTGAAAGTGATGAAATTAAAAATAATGAATATAGTCAGGGATTTATAAACCAAGCTAAAAGTTCAATTCCAATGCCTAATGTTGCAGAAATTTCGGCTATATGGGAACCATTAAAAAATATTACCAGAATATTTAATGGTGAAGATGCTGAAACAGTAGCAAAGGATATAAAACAAGGTGTAAAAGATGGAATAGATATGTCTAAATAATAGTTATACTAATAAACTACAATAAGTAAGGTGAGATAAAATGAAAAAAAGAAAAAGAAACTTACAAAGTTATAGATATCTTTCGCCAGCTTTAATAAGTATATTAATCTTAAGTATTTTACCAACATTATATACAATATTTATGGCATTTACAGATTATACTCTTAAGAATCAGAACTTTGGTTATGGAACTAAAAAAGGATGGCATATTGTTGGACTATATCAATTTCAGCAGATATTATCAGGTCCTTTAAAAAGTCAGTTCTTTCCTTTGCTTGGATGGACACTAGTTTTTACTGCTGTTTCAACTTTAGGGACATATTTTATAGGACTAGCCTTTGCTATGGCATTAGGTGATAAAAATATGAAGGAATCCTTTATATATAAGGCATTGCTTGTTATTCCGTGGGCATTACCTGGTGCAATAACAATAATTTCATTTAAGGGATTGTTCAACAGTGAATACGGAGCTATAAATTCTTTGCTTTTACATTTGCATTTTATAAATGATCCAATTCTATGGCTTACAACACCAGTTGCCGCAAGAATTGCAGTAATAATAGTAAACTTATGGCTAGGGTATCCATATATGATGAATGTATGTATAGGGGCATTATCATCAATACCTGATACTTATTATGAAGCAGCAGATATTGATGGAGCTTCAAGGTGGCAGAAATTTAAGAATATAACTTTACCATCAATAAGCAATGTATCTTATCCATTACTTATTTCAAATTTTGCTTTTAATTTTAATAATTTTAATGCTGCATATCTACTAACAGAGGGAGGGCCTTCCAAAGCAGGTTCTTCCTTTGCAGGATGGACTGATATTATGGGATCTGCAACATATAAAATGTCAACAACAAATGGTAACTTTGCATTAGGTGCTGCCATGTCAATACTTCTTTTCATAATCATAGGTGCAATTTCATTTATAAATATGAAATTATCAGGACAGTTTAAGGAGGCAGGTAAATGATGAGTAAAGATAAGATAGTAAATATTGAGTATAAAAGAAAATTAAGCCAAAGAGAAAAAATAGAATTAAATTTGAAAAGATTATTTTTAATTTGTTCATTATTAATACTAATGTTTCCTGTAATTGCAATTATTATGGCATCATTATCTACTGGTACAAGTTTTATGCAGAAAAATATAATACCAGATAGTATTACTTTTAGTAACTATATTAAAGCATTTTCACCTCAAGTTGGGTTTTCAAAGTGGATGATTAATACTACTTTTGTAGCAGTAGTAGTTGCACTAATTCAATTAGTATTAACATTTCCAGCAGCTTATGCATTTTCAAAGCTAAAATTTAGAGGCAGAAATAAGTGGCTTATGTTTTTAATTATTCTTCAAATGTTTCCATCATCAATGACAGTTCCAGCAATATTATCTGTAGCATATAAGATTCCTTTTGGAATGGATAATTTATTGTTTCTTGCTCTTATCTTATGTGCAGGAAGTGCATATAATATTTGGCTTATGAAAGGTTTTATGGATGGAATACCTAATGAACTTGAAGAAGCTGCTAGAATTGATGGAGCTACAACTTGGCAGGTGTTTACAAAAATAATATTACCACTTGCAAAATCAATGGGAGTTGTAATTTTCTTCTTTGCATTTATTGCAGTATATAGTGAATTTGTATTTTCAGCAGCATTAGTTAAGAATAAAAATTTACTAACATTAGTGGTAGGTTTGAAGTCTTTCACAGCGGGTAAATTAACTGATTGGCCTATGTATTCAGCATGCTCCATATTAATTTCTGTACCACTTGCAGCTATATTTGTAGCAATACAGAAGTTTATTTCTAAAGGGCTTGTTGCTGGTGCAGTTAAGGAATAATAAAAAAATTATAGATATAATGGAGGAAAACAAGTGAATAAATACGCAGTTTATCATATAACAGATGCACCATATTCTTATCCAAAGGATATAAATACTTTATCTGTAGTAATACGTACAGCAAAAGATGATATTAAGT
>DPOH01000050.1 GCA_003539755.1 Clostridium sp. | reverse complement strand
ATTCAATAATATGGACGATTCTTTATATTCATCAATAAAGAGTAATAGTAAGCTTAATATTTTTAAAGATTATCTTGAATTCTTAAATAAACATGATGAACTTACAGAAAGTGAAAAAGTTCTATTTTCTAGTGTTGGACATGATTTTATTAAGATGATTGAAAATATTAGTATGAGTAAAACTTATAAAATACCTGTGATTTATGCTTTTTATAATCATGGAGATATAAAAATAGCTGTAGATGAAGATGATATTTATGAAGCATTTTATGAATTCTATAGTAGAGCTTCAAATAAAGTTGATATGTTTAGAGATAAATCAACAAGTAATTTTGAAAAATGGAATAAAGATGATTACGTGAAATTGGCTAAAAAGAATCCAGTTAAATTTCTTTTGAAATCTGAATCTCAGTGTTTTAAAGAGAAAGAAGGATATGTTCTTGCACTTCATGATGAAATGAAAGAAATTATTGAAAATAAGGCGTTTAAGGAGCATATGATTGATGCTTTGGAATGCAGGACAAAAAGATATTATGATGGAAGAAATTCTACTTACTTTTAAAAAAGATAATATTTAATTAAGCGCTTACGTTGTATATAAACATTAGATTATTAGTATATATCAAATATGTATGAGAATAAATCATTGTCAGCTTAAAAATCTACTTTATAATTTTATATAACAACATTAATACAAGTTAAAAGGTAATAAGTATTTATTGAAGATGAGTATCTATACATTAATTTGAAAATAGAAAGAAGTGATAAAGTGGAGAAAAGATTTTATGAAGCATTAGAAAATAATTCACTTAAGGATTTGGCTACAATTCCCAAAAGTGATCTTCATAGTCATGCTGGAAGAGGAGGAAATGTTAAATATATTTCTGAGTGGTGTGGTAAGAGTATTCCATTACCACCTAAAAAGTTTGAATCTATTGATCATATGCAGAAATGGTATTGTGAAAATATAAGGTGTTTAGCTTTTGGATTAGAAGGGCAGCTTAAAAGGTGGGAAGCTGCTTTTAAGCAAGCTTATGATGATAATATTACTGTGTTAGTTTTGAGTTTTAGTTCTTCTGAAGTTGAACTTGTAGGTGGCATGGAGTCATTTATGAAAATACTTAATAAGTATAATAAAAAAATTTCACCTAATACTATTTTCATGCCAGAGCTTACATACGATAGAGGTTGTGATGTAAATAAGGAGCTTTCAGAAATGGACAGCTTATTACATTATGGATTTTTTAAATCTATTGATATTTGCTGTAATGAATTTGCTCAGCCTATTAAAAATTTCAAGCTTATGTATAGAAAGGCTAAGGAATATGGACTTAGATTAAAGGCTCATGTTGGTGAATTTGGTAGTGCTGATGATGTTATGGAGGCAGTAGAAGAGTTAGAATTGGATGAAGTTCATCATGGAATTGCTGCTGCCAAGTCAGATTTTATTATGAAATGGCTGGCTAATCATAAAATACAGCTTAATATTTGCCCTTCAAGCAACGTAATGTTAAATATCATTGATGAATATGAAAATCATCCCATTAAGCTATTATATCATGCAGGAGTACCTGTTACTATTAATACAGATGATTTAATTATTTTTAATCAGTCTGTAAGTCAGGAGTATTTAAATTTATATAAGTCAGGTATATTAAGCGTAGAGGAATTAAATCATATACGAATTACAGGATTGAAGGAAGCTAATTATTTCTAATATATTTAAGTTCTTTATATACAATTATTTATGTGGTTATTCTTGGGATATATCAATTTTTTCTAAGAATATATTATTGTATAAAATTAACAGCAAGTTTAAAATGAATTTGAGAATGAATAATACCTTTTGTATCTATAATTGTTTGTTTTTTGCAGCAATTATAGATACATATTTTTTTGAAGTTTTAGTTTCTGTTTATATTTATATGGTTAATATAATGTTTAATGTGTAGTGCTGTTATATTTTTTTAGGCATTTATGAAAAAGTTTACTGGATGTTGAATTATTTATTATTTTATTGGTTTTAATGAAAGGAGTTTTGAGATTATGTTTCTTAGAAAAGTAGAAGTTGAAAATGGAATAGTTCAAGGGTTGCCAGCAGCAGATCCTCGTATAACAAGCTTTAAAGGAATACCTTTTGTTGCACCACCTGCTGGTAAAAACACGCCTATATACTGTAGATGAGCCATATGCCATGAATTTTAATGATAAATGTGAGTTTATAAAAGAGAAGCCTAGTGATGTTATGAGATTTGTGATAGATAAATATTTTTTGATTTACAAATAAAATATAATATGGTATAATAAGTATTATGGATTTGGAGAGGAGGATAATGAAATGATGAAACTAGGCTATACACCAGTTTGCAGCAGTAGTGCACTTTCAAAAACATACATTTTTGAAGTGATACAGGATTACTGCGCCCTTTTTTAGGAATTCATTTCATTATTCTTAAGATATAAAAATAAGATAAGCAGTAAATCTTGTAAGAACATTTAAGTATTTTAATAATATCTTTTATGTTCTTTTTTGTATGCAAAAAATTAATAAGTACAAATATAAAATAATTAGATTACGGGGAGAAACGATATGATAGAATTAGCAGTAAGTAACTTAAAAAAATATATGGATTCAACACAGATTTTTGAAGATGTAAGCTTTAAGATATATGATGGAGAAAAGGTTGGAATTGTTGGAGATAATGGTACTGGAAAGAGTACATTATTAAAATTAATTGCTGGAATTATTACATTAACAAGGGACGATAAGGGGAGTTTATTTATTCCAAAGGATGCTAAAATAAGCTATCTGGATCAGATTCCACATTATTCTGATGAGTTAAATGTTATGGATGTATTAAACTTAGCATTTGAAGAAACTTATAAAATTGATAAGGAAATTAAAGGTTTAGAAGAGGATATGGCTTTATTAAGTGGAGAAGATCTTGAGAAGGCTCTTAAAAGATATAGCAGATTACAGGAGCATTATGATTCGTTAGGTGGATATGATATAGAAGAAAAATTAAGTAAAGTATGCACAGGACTTAAGATAAATAAAAGCCTTTGTAAGATGAATTTTAATCTTTTAAGTGGTGGAGAAAAGACAAGAGTAATGCTTGGAAGGATATTACTAGAAAATCCAGATATACTTCTTTTGGATGAACCTACAAATCATCTAGATATGGAATCTTGTGAATGGCTTGAAGGTTATTTGAGAAATTATAAGGGTATGGTAATAATCGTATCTCATGATAGATATTTTTTAGATAATGTAGTTACAAAAATTATAGAAATTGAAGATATGAGAAGTGAAACCTATAATGGCAATTATTCTTCATATATAAAACAAAAAGAAGATAATATGATGATTCAGTTTAATCAGTATAAAGAACAACAGAAGCAGATTGCAGCTATGGAAAAGGCTATAAAGGATTTGAGAGAGTGGGCTAAAAGAGCTGATAACCCTAAGTTTTTTAAAAGGGCAGCAAGTATGCAGAAGGCATTAAATAAAATTCAGAGAATAGAAAAGCCAAAGTTTGATAAGACAAATGTAAAGCTTAATTTTAATGAAACTGAAAGGTCTGGAAATGAAGTAATTAAGGTAAAAGATTTATGTAAAAGATATGATGATAAAATTCTTTTTGAAAATGCGCATATGCTTGTAAATTTTAAGGAAAGAGTAGGTCTAATAGGTGCAAATGGCTGTGGTAAAACAACATTTTTAAAGATGCTTCTTGGTAAAGATAGTGTAGATAGTGGAAGTATTATTTTAGGAGATAGTGTGAAGTATGCATATTTACCTCAAAATATCATTTTTGATAATGAAGATGCAACAATCCTAGAAGAGTTTAGAAGTAATATCAATATATTAGAAGGGAAGGCTAGAGAATATTTATCTAAATTCATGTTTTTTGGTGCAGATGTATTTAAAAAACTTAAGCATTTGTCTGGTGGAGAACGAATAAGAGTTAAACTAAGTCAATTACTTTATAATGATATAAATTTATTAATATTAGATGAACCTACTAATCACCTTGATATAAGTTCAATTGATACCTTAGAAGAGGCTTTGGGAAAATTCAAAGGTACAGTATTCTTTATTTCTCATGATAGATATTTTTTAAATAAAATGAGTACAACAGTAGTTGAGGTTGAAAATCATAAATTTACTACTTACAAAGGAAATTATGATTATTACAAATATGAAAAAAGTAAGAGGGTTTTAAGTGAAGATATAGTGAAATCATCAAGCTCAAATAATATCATTAATAAAGCTAAGGAACATGAATTGGATAAAGGCCCTGTTCAAGATTCTGCTCAAGACTGGAAAGCTCAAAAGGAACAACAGAGAGAAAAGCGTAAGCAAGAAAATAGACGCATAAAGCTTGAAGAAAATATACTTTGCTTAGAAGAAAAGATTAAAGTTATTGATGAAAAGCTAATTGAATGTGGTTCCAATTATGATGAAGCTTCTAAACTTTATAAAGAAAAAGGCGATTTGGAAAAGCAATTAGAATGTTTTATGGAAGAATGGGATAATATCTGCTGAAATAAATAATTTTTAATATATATTGTTGAAAAATATTATATTAATATATCAAACAATATATTTTTGATAATTTTTTAAAATATATGGCATATTGAGTAAACTTGTTTATAAAGTGGGCGATAATAATAGTAAGAAAATTTTATAGTTAAAAGTATTGGAGGGTAACTGATGAAGAAAGTAAAGAGAGGTAAATTGAGTAAAAAAATATTATCAACCACAATGTCCATTATGATATTGATATCTGCAATTAGTACAGGTATTTATTATTTGTATACTAGAGAAACAATACATGAATCGACATATAATTTAATTTCATTAGGTACTGAAGAGGAGAGTATTGGTATATCAAAGTATATAACTACAATATTATCACAATTAAATGTAATTGCAGATTCAATAGAGGCTAATGGAATAAATGAAGAGTATATCAAATCGTTAAATGGAAAATATGGATTAGGTGCAGGTATCTATTTGTATACTTCAGATGGAAGATATTTAGATTCAACAGATTATATTCTAGAAGGCGATGTAAAGCAGAAAGAATGGTATAAGGAAGGCCAAGAACATACTGATAAATTTGAATTAGGTCACGTTTATAAAGATGCAAATTCAGGAGAATTAGTAGTGACTGCAACAAGAAAAATAAAGGATGGAACTATTGTCTGTGGAGATATATACTTAGATGAATTAAGTGATGAAGTAAGTCAATTAGATGTTATAGAGCATGCTAAAAATATAGTTATTGATTTAAGTAATAATACTGTAATAGCACATTCAGACAAAAGTATAATTGGAAGTAAAATTTCAGATGGTGAAATAGCAGAAAATTTAACAAGTAGCGAAGGTATACAAGATAAAAATGGTCATATAATATGTAATTCAAAAATTGAAGGTACATCATGGGCTATTATTTCATATTTAGATAGTAGTACAGTATTTAAAAGACTTAATGGGGCTAATATATTTGTAATATCATGTATAAGTGTTGTTATGATTATTGGTTTATTAATCCAAATGTTACTTATAAGAAAAGTTACAAAACCTGTATCTAGTATAACAAAAGGTCTAACTGAAATGATAGATGGAAATTTAACAGTTGAAGTAGAAACAACAAGTAATGATGAAATTGGAATTATGGCTGATACCCTAAAAAAATATTCAATAAAAATGAAAGATAAAATTGGAAATCTAATATCCTTATCAAAGGATATGCAAAATCAAGGTGAATCAGGGCAGAAATTATCTCATAAATTATTTGAAGCATCCAAAACACAATCTCAAGCTATGGAAGAATTTAAAGAGACTATGACACAAATTGCATCTACAGTAACTCAAAGTGCTGAAAATACTGTATCACTTGCACAATCAATGGAAGAATGTTCGGAATTAGAAAATATAGTAAGTTCTAATATGGGACAAACTATGGAAATTTCACATGTAAGTAAGAGTGATATATTAGAACTTGATAATAGTATACAAAAGATAGATGAATCAATGAACATACTTGATAAGAAAATAAAAAATGTTTTTGAAGCAAGCGATAAGATGCAAAATATAATTGGTTTAATAAAAGGAATTTCAGAGCAAACTAATCTTTTATCTTTAAATGCAGGAATCGAAAGTGCAAGAGCAGGAGAAGCAGGAAAAGGATT
>DPOH01000308.1 GCA_003539755.1 Clostridium sp. | reverse complement strand
ATCATGGTAATTCTATAAGGATAATGTAATTATAAATTTTAATCATTTTTTGAAATTTATCATTATAAGTTCTCAATTAGATAAATAGATTATTATATTTAGAGTAATTATATTTAATATGGATAAAATATAAAAATGATATATAATTTTTTAAAACATACTAAAATTATTCTAGATGAGTTTCATATAAAGTTAGAGTATCAAATTGGAAGTTTATTTTGATAATAGTTCGACAACAAAAATGAGTGAAAAAGCTATAGAAGCAGTAGCTTCAGGAATGAGAGAAATCTTTGGAAATCCATCATCACTTCATAATTTAGGCCTTAAAAGTGAAAAAAAATTAAGAGAATGCAGAGAAATATTAGCAAAGACTATCAATGCTTCAGAAAGCGAAATATATTTTAATGCAGGTGGTACTGAAGGAAATAACCTTATACTTAAAGGAATATTAAAACCAGGATCACATTATATTACTACACCTTTTGAACATGCATCCATTTTAAATACAACAAAAAGACTTGAGGAAAATGGTGTAAAGGTTACATATTTAAAACTTGATGAAAATGGTAGAGTTGATTTAGAACACTTAAAGGAATCAATAACAAAAGATACTGTACTTGTATCTGTAATGCACGTAAACAATGAAATAGGTGTAATTCAAGATATAGAAAAGATTGGGCATATAATAAAAGAAAACAGTAATAGAGCAAAATTCCATGTTGATGGAGTTCAAAGCTATACAAAAATTCCTATAGATGTACAGAAGATGAATATAGATTTTCTTACTGTAAGTGGTCATAAGTTCCATGGACCAAAGGGATGTGGTTTTGTTTATGTTAGAAAAAATAATAATTTAGTACCATTAATTGAAGGTGGGTCACAGGAATTTGGACTTAGAGCAGGTACTCAAAATATTGGATGTATAATGGGACTTACTAAAGCTGCAGAAATATCATGTGCCAACATGGAAGAAAATTTTGAAAAGGTACAAGAAATAAAGGCAAGATTTATAGAAGAGTTACAATCTATAAATAATGTAAGAATAAATAGTCCTTTAAGTGATGAATTTTTACCATATATATTAAGCGTATCTTTTAGAGGAGTGCGTGGTGAAGTTCTTCTTCACTTCTTAGAGGAAAGTGGAATTTATGTATCAACAGGTTCTGCCTGTTCTTCTAAAGAAAGGGTAAGAATTGGAGGAAGCTATGTTCTTAAGGCTTTAGGTCTTAATAATGATGAAATTGGCGGAGGCATAAGATTTTCTTTTTCCGATGATAATACTTTAGAAGAAGTTGATTATACAATAGATGTTTTAAACAAAGGATTAAAATTTTTAAGGAGGCTGAAAAAATAATGAAAGAACTTATTTTAGTTAAATATGCACCAGAAATATTTTTAAAAGGATTAAATAAAGGTAAATTTGAAAGAAGATTAAGAGATAATATAGGTAAGAAGCTTGAAGGAATAAAAGCAGAATTTATTCATGATAGTGGAAGATATTTCATAAAGACTGATGAAATGGATGAAAGCATAAAGAGAATAAGCAAGGTATTTGGTGTTCTTGAAGTATGCCGTGTTAATGAAGTTGAGATAAATCTTGATGAAATAGAAAAAGCAGCACTTTCAAAAGTAAATGAATTTGAAGGAAAGAAAGAAACATTTAAGATTGTAACAAACAGAGCAAACAAGAAGTTTGAATTAAACTCTATGGAGGTTTCAAGAAAAGTAGGAGGATATGTATTATCAAACTATGAAGGCGAAATCACTGTTGATGTTAAGAATCCTGATGTATTAATAAATGTTGAAATAAGAAATAACTATGCATATGTATGGTCAAATAATGATATAACAAAAGCAGTAGCAGGACTTCCATATGGAATGAACGGAAGCACAATGCTTATGCTTTCAGGTGGTATAGATTCACCAGTAGCAGGATATTTAATGGCTAAAAGAGGTGTTGAATTAAACTGTGTATATTATCACAGCCATCCATATACATCAGAACGTGCTAAGGATAAGGTAAAAGAATTAGCTAAAATATTATCTCAATATACTGAAAAGATAAATCTATACATAGTTCCATTTACAGATATACAAATGGAAATAATAGAAAAGTGTAGAGAAGACGAACTTACAATAATAATGAGAAGATTCATGATGAGAGTAGCTTGCGCTTTAGCAGATAAGTATAATATAGATTCAGTAACTACTGGAGAAAGTATAGGTCAAGTAGCAAGTCAAACTATGGATGGACTTATAGTAAGTGATGACTGTGCAGACAGACCAGCATTCAGACCACTTATAGCTATGGATAAGACAGATATTATGGATATAGCAAGAGAAATAGGAACATATGAAACTTCAATACTTCCTTATGAAGACTGCTGCACAATATTTGTACCAAAGCATCCTAAGACAAATCCTAAGGTTGAACCAATAAGAAAGCAAGAAGAAAAGCTTGATGTTAATGGACTTGTTGAAAAAGCAATTGAAAATATGGAAATAGTAACATTTTAATTAGTTGCACAATATATAAATAAAAAACTTTTCGCAGATTGTTGCGAAAAGTTTTTTTATTTATAATAATTAATTTAAATAATTCTAAATTGAATACTTTAATTGTTATTACTACATACGATTATATTTTATTTCATCATATGTAAATAAACATACTGCAAATATTAAAATCAATGCTGCAAACCAAATTGATTTTACTCCTATAGCAATAGTTAAGTATCCACCTATAGCAGAACCTATTATGAAGCATAGTATTATAGTAAAATATCTTATACTTTTTTTAGCTTCTTCTTTATTATTTGTAGTAAGAGCACGATATGCAGTTTCACATGCACTTCTTAAATTACCAGTACACATTGTAGTATTATATGCACAATTTGATAATTTTCTAAATGTACACATCTGTACTGATGATACAAATGAAATAGTTGTAGTTACAAATATATTGTCAACTGTAGATGGAATAAAACCTACAATAATCAAAACAAGAATTTCTATTATAAGAATAACTATTTCATGTCCTTTTATAAATGCAATACTAGGTGGCCTGTAACTTGTAATTTTTGAATATATAAATACTCCTAGCATAAAGGATAATATAGGGAGTAATGCTGTAAATACTCTATGAATATCTCCAGTAGCAACCCCTATTGCTAATAAAACCATATTACCAGTTTCAGCATTTGCAAATACTCCACCTCTACAGATGAAAGTATAAGCATCTAAAAAACCACCTGTAGCAGCTAAAAAAACACCGAGCCGCAGAGATTCAGCGGTTATCATATTAGTATTGCTATTACTTGATGTGGTATTGTTATTATTTAAATCTTTTGTAATCAAAACCAATACTCCTTGTATAAAATTTTAAAATTGACGTATAATTCATTATAGCACTTATTTAATTATTTTTGTATTTTTGATAATTATAAAAAAAGTAAGTTTGAAAATGTTGACAAGATCGTTAAAATAATATATCATAATAAAAAAGCACTTTAATGAATTAAAGCGGTACAACAATAAATCATTAAAAAGCAATAAGTATGAGGTGGGGGAATGATGTATAAAAAGAATGTGCTACCAGAAGGTACAAGAGATTTAATATTAGATGAATGTGAGGTTAAAAGGTCTATTGAAAGAGATATAGATAATATTTTTGAAGATTGGGGATATAAAGAGGTAATTACACCAACAGTTGAATTTTATGAAACATTTAATAATAGTTCGCAGACTTTAAATGAAGAGGATATGTACAAGTTTTTTGATAATAGGGGAAGGATACTTGTATTAAGGCCTGATATGACAATTCCAATAGCAAGAGTTGTACAGACAAAGCTTAAAGATGCAGAATTTCCTTTAAAACTGCGTTATATTTCTAATATTTTCAGAGTTCACGAAAGCTTTGGGGGTAAGAGAAATGAATTTACTGACTGTGGGGTAGAACTTATAGGCCTTGAAGATAAGAAGGCTGATTTAGAAATATTAGTACTAGCACTTGAAGCTTTAAAAAAATTAGAGCTTGATGATTTCAAGTTAGAAATAGGAAATATAGGATTTCTTAAAGGAATTTTAAATAATCTTAATATTACAAATGGACAAAAAGAAATTCTTGCACAGTTTATTGAAGATAAAAATTTAAAGAGTCTTGAAGATTATTTAAGTGAACTTAATATTAATGAGGATTATAAGAAATTCTTAAACAAGCTTCCATGGATGTTTGGAGATAAATCCATTTTAAATGATGCAAAGAAGCTTGCATTTAATGAAAACATTTTATCAAATATAAAATATCTTGAAACACTATATTATGAATTAGAAAAGCTTGGTTATGGGGATAACGTTACATTTGATTTAGGAATGGCACCAAGGCTTAATTATTATACGGGAATAATTTTCAGAGGATATGGAGAAGGTGTAGGAAATACTCTTTTAAGAGGAGGAAGATATGATAATCTTATTTATTCAAAAGATGGAGATAATATTCCTTCAGTAGGTTTTTCAATAGATATAAATTCGGTAATTCCTATTATAAAGAAAAAGAAGAATTTTAATAAAAAGATATGTAAAATTTATTATAACGATAAGGATAAGATAGAAGCAATAAGAGAAAGCATGAATATTAGAAATCAAGGATATATAGTTGAGTTATATCCAAAAGACAATATTGATGAAATGAGAATAGTCAAGAATGATATGAATGATTAATTTAAATATTAAATAATAATCAGAAATGGGGTAAAAGCTAATGAGCATAAGCATAGCATTGACAAAAGGAAGATTAGAAGAAAATACAGTTGAAATTTTGGAAAAGGCAGATTATGACCCATCAGAGCTTAAAAATAAGGGGCGTAAATTAGTATTCAAAGATAAGAGTGAAGATATAAGATATTTTTTAGTTAAAGCTGCAGATTCAATTACTTATGTAGAACATGGAGTTGCAGATATTGGAATAGTAGGAAAAGATACAATTATGGAAAGTGAACATAAATGTTATGAAGTTCTTGATCTTAATATTGGTAAATGTGGATTTATAGTAGCATCATTACCTGAAAATAATATTTTTAAAAAAGTTGGTCATATAAAAATAGGGAGTAAATATCCAAAGGTGGCCAAGGAATATTTCAAAAAAAAGAATATGGATGTTGAAGTAATCAAAATTGAAGGATCTGTTGAGCTAGCACCTATTCTTGGTCTTTGTGATGGTATAGTTGATATTATGGAAACAGGTACTACACTTAAGGAAAATGGACTTGTTGTATTAGATAGAATTTGTGATATAAGTGCAAGATTAATAGTAAATAAGGCTAGTTTTAAGATGAAGCAGAATGAAATTGGGGAATTTATAAGAAGAATTAAAGAGGTTATTAATAATTGACAAAATTTGCAGAATGTTGATAATAATAAGTAAGAGTAGAATTTGATTATTTATTAAAAAAACAACTTTAAAATTAATATAATACTTATTTAGTGTTGTTATATTAAAGAATTTGGGATATTTTTTGTGGATAAATTATTAGTTTGTTATTTAATTAAAAAAGTTAAAATAAGAGTATATTAGTAGTGCTTTAGTTGATTATTTTTCTTTAAATATTATATGAATTATTTTGAGATGTCTTATTTTGACAGAGTTTTATAGTAAAAAGCCATATAGGGATAGTTCTTATTCTAATAATAAGGTGAAAATATTTTTATTTTGTAAGGTGAAAGTTTTATTTTATTTCTTAATAAGGTGTATACCTTTTTGATT
>DPOH01000279.1 GCA_003539755.1 Clostridium sp. | reverse complement strand
TGTCAATTACTCTTTAATATTTATTAACAACGATTAAACACTTCTATCTCATTAGTAATTATACTATCTACACCTGCTTCTATACCATCAGCTCCATATTTTACTGCTTTCTTAAAAGCTATCATTGTATTTTCATCAAACTTCCCACTATATCCTCTATGTGCTATATTTAATATTTTCATTATTATCCTCTCTTTCCATAAGTCTATATTATATTCCTTTTACAACAATAAATAGGCCATACAAATTCAGTATGACCCTATTTTTATAATTAGTAAACATATTATTTTTCTTTAAAATCTTCAATTCTTATTATATTGTCTATATTTTTTACTCCTCTAAGCTGCCTTATTTCTCTCATAGCATTCATAAACTTCTTTTCATAAGTCTTATGAGTTATAAGTACAATTGTAACAAGTCCATCTTCTTCATCACCCTTTTGAATTACAGAACGTAAACTTACACTATTCTTTCCAAAAAGAGCTGTTATCTGGCTAAGTACACCAGGCTCATCTAAAACTGTAGCTCTTACATAATATTTGCTTTCAATAGTACTTATATCATCAATTTCTCTTTTCCATAAGTTATTCTTAACCACTGGATTTTCATTTTCTGTATTAACATTACTTCTTACAATAGATACTATATCACTTACAACTGCACTACCTGTAGGAAGGTCTCCTGCTCCTCTTCCATAGAACATTAAATCTCCTACTGCATTTCCTTTAATAAATACAGCATTATATGAGTCATATACATTTGCTAAAGGATGTTTCTTTGGAATCATTGTAGGATGTACTCTAAGCTGAACTTTTCCATCAACTTCTTTTGCTATAGCTAGAAGCTTTATAGCCATTTTAAACTCACTGGCATATTTCATATCTACAGCTTCAATTTTAGTTATACCTTCTCTATATACATTATTAACATCAATCTTAGTACCAAAGGCTAATGAAGCAAGTATTGCAAGCTTATATTGTGCATCATAGCTTTCAATATCAGAAGTAGGATCAGCTTCCGCATATCCCTTTTCCTGAGCTTCCTTTAACACATCATCAAAAGCTGCTCCTTCAGTCTCCATCTTGCTTAATATATAGTTTGTAGTTCCATTAACAATCCCATATAAGGTTTCAATTTTATTTGCAGTAAGACTTTCATCTATTCCTTTTATTATAGGAATTCCTCCAGCTACACTTGCTTCATATTGGAACATTATACCCATCTCATCTGCTTTTTGAAATAATTCATCTCCTCCTGTAGCAAGAAGCATTTTATTTGCAGTAACTATATGTTTTTTCTTATCCATACACTTAAGCATATATTCTCTAGCAGGCTCCATTCCTCCCATAACTTCAACAACTATTTTAATGCTGTCATCATTAAGAATTTCATTAAAATCAGTAGTAATTATATTATCTGGAATTTCAACTGCTCTTTTTTTATTTTTGTTTCTTACAAGGACTTTAGCTATTTCAACTTCATATCCACATCTCTTGCTTACTTCTTCTTTATTAGAATTTAATATCATCCAGACACCACGGCCAACATTCCCCAATCCCAGTAGTGCTATCCTTATCTTCTTCATGTTTTGCCCCCCTTAAACATATACTATAAAATGATAGTATTCATATTTAATTATAATTCTAATTATGAATTTTTGCTATATTTTTAAAAAATTTTATTAATTTGATAATTTATATGTAATAAAAGACACTTTCAAACAATCTCGAAAGTGTCTTTTATGCTAAAAGTCTTGATAATTTTTTTAATTTTTTTACATTATATCATTTATTGCTCTTAGTTCTACGTAGTAGTTAGCAAATGTTATTAACACATATGCTGATAAGAATAAGCCCATTACTGTAGATGCTACTATACCTAAAACAAATAGTATTATTGTAAGTGTTGGACTAATAACAACAAATGAACCCCAAATTAATGCTGTTGAAATAAGACCTATAAGAATTGCCCATCCTATAAAGCTTAAATATAGAATAAAGCATTCAGCTTTATGTCCTCTCATCATTTCAGCACTTGCTTTAATACATTCAATTGGTGTTAATTCTGGATTATCAAATAAAATAAAGAATGATTGTGAAAACATAAGTCCTATAATTATTCCTGGTATTATAAATATTATTAATCCTGCTGAAACTGTAATTGTTATTATAATTCCTAATACTATAGCTTTTAAAATAATATGTGAATTGAATCCATCAAAAATATCAGTAAATCTAGCATCGTTATCTCTTGTAACATTTAATGCATAGGTAGCTATTCCAAATGCTACAATACCTTGGATACAAAATGAAACTATAATTCCTAATCCTGGTGTTAATAGTCCAACTATACCAGATGCAACACTACCTATCATTCCTGCTATTATTAAAGCAGCTATTGTAAGACACCATTTACCTTTTAACTGGTTTTTCGCATTACTTTTTAATACACGTCTTTCCATAATAAGTCTCCCTCTTTCGTAAAATAATAACTCGATTCACTCATATTGTACATAACAATATTATTCCTGTAAACATTGCCTTCTCTCCATTGGTTGCATTATTAGCATATATATATCGTATTCATTTCAAATTATCATATAATAACTATTATCAAATTAGTAAACCTAAAACTCAATAGTAGAATTAATAAATAAATTAGTAAATTTATTTAATTTTAGATTTCATCTTATTCAGCAACAAAAATCGTAACTAATTCATATAATAATAAAAGCACTTTCAAAATTAATTGAAAGCGCCCTTATTATTAAAATTCTGAATAATCAATTTCCTTCTTCGATGTTAATTCTATATAGAAATTAGCTAATGCTATTGATAAATATGCACTTAAAATAAAAGATACAATAGCTGTAGCAATTCCTCCTATAATAATCAATATTACAGAAACGAACGATCCAGACACCACTAAATTTATTATTAATCCTGCTATAACTAGTGCCATAAGAATAGCCCATCCCATGATACTTAAATAAAGCATAAAATATTCTTTTTTATGCCCTTTCATCATTTCAGTACTTTCTTTGATACAGTCAATTGGAGACATTTCATTATTCTCAATTAATATATAAAATGATTGGGAAAACATAATACTTATTATTATTCCTGGTACTACAAACAAAAATAATCCTGCTGTAGTTGCTATTGTAACTATAAGTCCTAATATTATTGCTTTTAATATTACCTTTCCATTAAAGCCATCAAACAAATCAGTAAATGCTGCATTTCTATTTCTTGCAACATTTAATGAATAAGTAGTTACTCCAAAAGTAACAATTCCTGAAACACAAAATGATGCAACTGTACCTAATCCATTTGCAACTAAGTTTAATAGTCCAGAAATAACGCTTGCAATCACTCCCGAAACTAACATTACAGCAATTGTAAGAAACCATTTGCCCTTCAGCTGGCTTTTTGCATTGCTTTTCAAAACACTTCTTTCCATTCTAATCCTCCACTTCATATTAATGTAATGTAGTTTAATTTTATATAAATTTTCTATTTTTGTAAATATATTTTGTTAATTAGTTCACAATTATATAATTTACATTTAAAATCTATCTATGGTTATTATAGATAAATAAAACTATAAAATTAAAGGTGGATTTAACACTAATCTATAATCCACCTAAAATATTTAATTTCTATTTAAACTATTTATTTGATAATAATATTACTGAACAACACCCATCAATGCTTTATAATAATTAGCGTAAGTAACATACATATAAGGAGTTACCCAAAGGGATGCAATTCCAAATGTAATTACACATAATATTCCCCATAATATAAAACTTAACTCAAGGATAAATAATTCACACTTATGACCTTTCATCATAGCTGAACTTTCCTTCATGCATTCAATAACTCCCTTATTATTATCTTCACATAAAATAAAAAATGCTTGTGAATACATTAATGCTAAAATTATTCCTGGGATAATAAAAATACATGTACCAATACATACTACAATACCTATTAAAATATTTAAACCTAATGTCTTTAAGTAAACTCTGCTATTGAACCCAGCAAATATATCACTAATCTGAACTTCATTATTATTAGCAAAATTTAAAGAGATATTACATAATCCATAACACATAGCACCAGTTACAAGTAATGTTATAAGTCCTAAAACAATCTTTAATCCATCAGAATCGATAAGATTACTTATCCCACTAAAGATACCCATTATAATTATTCCTATAAGGAATGATACTACTGCAATCCCCCACTTTCCTCTCAGCTGGTTCTTTGCATTAGTTTTTAATACTGATCTTTCAACCACAATAAATGTCCTCCCATATATTAATACTATAAAATTAAATTATTTCTACAATTAATATATATGTTTTTTATAGATAATATATGTTTAATGAAATTTACCACTTTCTATGAGCTGAATGAAAAAATAATAGAATAAATATTGCTATAATAAAATAAACTACCATAAACCTCACCACAGTTTTCTAATATTCTCCTTTACCATTATTAATATATAAAACTAAATTTTTCGACTCAAATCTAATTATACTTTTCTATTTATTAATATTCAATGTCAATATTAGTCTGATTTTATACCTTATTATTTAACTAGATAATATTATTTAAGAGCAAATAAATACACTATCATAATTTATCTATAGTAAAAATATTTTTTGTATTTTAAGGGTTTAATTTTATAAAATTCAATGTATAATATAATCATATCCAATATTTGTAAGTTTAATCATTTATGATTTATTATATCTAATCTATAGCAACCTTATATTTTTACAAAATGGAAAGAAGTGATTGTATGTATATTAATAATTCAAACAATAATAAAAATAAGAGCACAAAAACTAAATTAGCGCATAAGATAAGAAAAATACTATTTGTTACAATTTTAATAGTATTAAGCCTCTCTGTTTTATCCGCAATTTCTGTAAACGTTTGTTTGAGTAAGATTAATAAAGTATCTTTAAGTGGAGATACTATAAATATCATTGATGAA
>DPOH01000236.1 GCA_003539755.1 Clostridium sp. | reverse complement strand
AAAAATATAGTAAAACTATAATGAGATAAATTGTATAATAAGTTAAATTAGTGTAAAATAACTTTGTAAAATTAAATATGTATTTGAATTTGTGTGGATAAATATGGGATGAGTTATTATGAGAAAAATTAATTGTTATTTTAGTAATAAATTAAGTAATGATAATCAAAGAAAAGTAAATGAAATACTATAAGCTATACCATAAAATTAAACAAGAGATATAAGTTTATAGGTACATGAATATTAAAGCATATTTTATTTTTATAGAACAAAAGTAAAGGAAGATGAAGTATGCAAAAGAAAAAGAAAAAAGATTATACCATTGATATGTGTAATGGACCGATATTAAAAAAAATGCTTATATTTTCGATACCACTTATGTGCTCAAGTGTAATGCAGCTATTATTTAATGCAGCAGATGTTGTAGTTGTGGGAAATTTTGCGGGGGATAACTCTTTGGCAGCTGTTGGATCAAATACTGCACTTATAGGGCTTCTTACAAATTTATTTGTAGGGCTGTCAATTGGAGCTAATGTGCTTGCAGCAAAGTATTATGGAGCAAAAGATAAAAAAAATTTAGCTGAAGCAGTTCATACATCTATACTGCTTAGTATTATAAGTGGAATAATTCTTACTATAATAGGAGTTTTAGGAGCAAGAAGAATTTTAATATGGATGCAGACACCAGATGAGGTTCTTGATTTAGCTGTTACATATCTTAGAATATGCTTCTTAGGAATGATTCCAACAATGATATATAATTTTGGAAGTGCAATTTTAAGGTCAGTAGGAGATACTAAAAGGCCATTATATTTTCTTTTAGGGTCAGGAATTGTAAATGTTATTTTTAATTTATTTTTAGTAGTTGAGCTTAGAATGGATGTTGCAGGAGTAGCTATAGCAACTGTTATTTCACAATGTATATCAGCATTATTTATAATAAGATGCCTTAGACATGAAGAGGGTGGCATGCATTTAGAAATACATAAATTACATTTAGATAAGAAAGCATTTGCTGAAATTATTAAAATAGGACTTCCAGCGGGATTTCAAGGAGTTTTATTTTCTCTTTCTAATGTAATAATTCAATCATCAGTAAATTCATTTGGTGCAACTGTTATGGCTGGTAATTCTGCAGCTGCTAATGTAGAACAGTTTGTTTATTTTGCTATGAATGCATTTTACCAGTCTACAATATCATTTTCAAGTCAGAATTATGGAGCTAAAAATTATCATAGAATAAAAAAGATTTTACTTACAGGACAATTGTGCGTAATTACAGTAGGTGTTATATTTGGTAATCTTGTCGTATTATTTGGACATCAGCTTCTTGGATTATATACATCAAGTGAAGAAGTGATACAAGCTGGTATGGTTAGATTTGGAATAGTAGCAAGAACATATGCTCTTTGTGGAATAATGGATGTAATGGTAGGAGCACTTAGAGGAATAGGGTATTCAGTAATGCCAATGATTGTCTCTCTTATGGGAGCATGTGTATTTAGGCTTGTTTGGATTTCAACTATATTTAGAATGGATAATTTCCATAGTGTTCAGGTTGTATATGATTCCTATCCAATATCATGGATTGTTACTAATATAGTACACATAATATGTTTTATTTGGGCCATGAAAAAAATCACGAGAGAGCATGAAGAGGATATTAGTCTTGCAAAAGCTTCATAGAAAAAGCTTACAAATCTAATATAGAAGATAAAAAAATTTCAATTTATAATGTTTTTTTAAATAAAACTAGTAGAATTGATTATATAAGTATTATAAGCAAATTATTTTATTCGCATTAGATTAATACTGGCAAAAATATAATTAGTAAGAAGGCATGAATCATGAAAAATGAAAATTATGAATCTACAATAGTAAAAACAGAAATAGTAAAAAAACTTATAGAAAGAAAAATAACTATAACAACTATGGAAAGCTGTACAGGAGGAGCACTTATAAGTGCAATAACAGATGTAGAGGGATCTTCACAAATAACTGAAGGAGGATTTGTTACATATTCCAATGAGCAAAAAATAAAAATTGGTGTTTCAAAAGAAACTATAGATACTTATGGAGTATATTCAAAGGAAACAGCAATAAACATGGCTGAAGTATGTAGGAATATAATGAATGCACAAATTGGAATAGGTATAACTGGTACTTTGAGTAATATTGATCCTAATAACAGCGACAGTGTGCAAGGGGAAGTTTATTATTGTATAGATTTTGATGGAAGATTTAAAGTGGTAAAAAAAATATATGTTCCAATAGAATCGAGACATGAACAGAAGAAAGTAATAATTAATGATATATTTGATGAACTTAAAAATATATTAGAAAAATAAATAATAAAAGCCTATCTATAGATATTAAAAACATTGTGATTATATATGTAACGTAATGCTTTTTATATAGATAGGCTTTTATGCTTAAGTAAAGTTAATAATTATAATATTGACGGTATTTTGTGATTAATCTATTTAAGGCAGTAAAATATTAAAAATTATATTAAAAATATAAAATTTTATATAACTTGGGTAATTATATAAATAAATAATTGTTATATGTTTTATAATCAAAGATGTAATAAGTTTTTTT
>DPOH01000124.1 GCA_003539755.1 Clostridium sp. | reverse complement strand
TTATCAGGATAAACTGACACACCAAATAAAGCTGCCACCTTACCTTTTTGTTGAATTTCTTCTCCTTCATAATGATCATTTTCAATTTTCATTCTTAATCATACAGCTATCTTTCAATCAGCGTCATCACAAGTATCAGGTAATATGAGAGCAAATTCTTCTCCACCATATCTAGCACATGTATCATTTTGCCTTGTATTTTCCTTTATTATTTTACCCATTTTTTTCAAAACATAATCACCTTTTTGATGACCATTCAAATCATTATAGTATTTAAAATTATCTATATCTATAAAAATTACAGATACAGAAGTTTTATTCTTGCTTGCAATATTAACTTTTTCACTTAATGCCTCATAAAAATATCTATGATTATAAAGCTCAGTAAGCCCATCAACATTGGCTATATTTTCTAAGTATTTGATGTGCTCTCTCTCCATCTCAGTATAATAACCTAATGGTAGTGCTGTCAATACAAACACTCCAGCTAATACAAGATCTTCCTGAAAATAATAATTTATAGTTGCATTAGGGAAAAAAATTATATCTAGACTCAAAATTATAATTGAAGAAATTATAGATGACATAAGTCCACTTTTCTTTCCAAATTTAATTGTAGTCATAATTATTATAAACAAAAATAATAATTTAGCGTGTGTATCTCTAACCCCACAAATTATTACAACAATTGTGAACATGAACATAAGCAAACCAATTTCAATCTTATTAAGAAAACCTTTATGTCCATTATCTACTACATTATTAAAAAAAGACCATAATGAATATATAAAAATTAAAACCGCTAATGGTATAAATATACAAGTAAACGTAGGACATGTGCTGTTTTTCCATACAAAGTTATCTCTATTTACTGTGGATATAAATGTTTTAGATAATAATACCCCAACTAACAATAATGATGATAATTCTAAAACTGCTACAATGTTGTCAATCTGTTTCTGCTTTTCATTATTTATCTTACTCATAATATACCTCTAATAACATAATAAAATAGTTAATAAGATTCTTTTTTTCTCCTCTTTTTTCATAACAAAAACAATCCATATTATCACTAAATATATAATATTCGTCCACTTCTTTTGTTGCTTTTTTAAAATCACTATATACAATCGAAAAATAAAATCATTATCTCACATATTTCATCATATTGCAACTAATTTACTTGTTGAGTTTTGTCGATTTTATATAAATAAAGATACACACCAAAGCTATAATGTGTGTATCTTTATCTTTCATAATCAACTAAAATATTTAATTAAATCAGAATTTTTATTATTAAAGTACATATTGTAAAATATCAATAGTCAATCTTATTTAAGAATTATATTGTTAATTTAGCTATAATCTATCGCTGATATATATCCAAAGTATTATTTTTTATATTCTCACTTATAACTTCAATAAATTTTTCAGCAATTTCAGGATCAAACTGAGTTCCAGAACATCTTCTAATTTCTATTAATCCTTCTTCATAACTTTTCTTCTTATTATAAGGTCTACTAGATGTCATAGCATCAAAACTATCCACAACAGTTAAAATTCTTGCAAGATATGGTATATCTTTTCCTTTTAAATTATGCGGATAACCTTTCCCATCATATCTTTCATGATGATATAAAATAAGAGGGATAATTACCTTTAACGCTTCTACTGATTTTATTATTTCAACTCCATCTACTGGGTGTTGCTTTAATATTTCCCACTCTTCATTATCAAGCTTCATCTTTTTAACTAATATATCTTTACTTATGTTGATTTTTCCTATATCATGCATATATGCACCATAGATTAATATTTTTTTATCTTCTTCACTAAGATTAAGTTTATCAGCCATCATTCTACTATACATTACAACTCTCTCGACATGTCCATATGTATACTTATCTTTCGCATTGATAATACTTATAAAAGTTTTTACTGAAGTAACAAGTTCAACATCTTTTTCATCTATATTACTCTTAATTTCGTCTAAAATTGAAGTATAAGCTTCCACTCTATTTTTATAGAAAAATTTTGCCCTATATAGTGCATCATCTGCACTCTTGATTAATTCAATATCATTTTTAGCTTTATCAGGATAAACTGATACACCAAATGAAGCTGTTATTTTTCCATTTGGCTGATTTTCTTCTCCTTCAAAATGCTCTTCTTCAATTTTGACTCGTAATCTTTCAGCTATCTTTAAAGCATCTTCTTCACTAGTATTAGATAATATAACGGCAAACTCTTCTCCTCCATATCTAGCAGCAATATCACTTTCTCTAATATTTTTATTTATTATCTTTCCTACTTTTTTTAACACATAATCACCCTTTTGATGACCATATAAATCATTATAGTGTTTAAAATTATCTATATCTATAAAAATCATGGATACAGGAGTCTTATTCTTATTTCCACTCTTAATTTTCTCATTTAATACGCCATAGAAATATCTATGATTATACAATTGCGTAAGGCCATCAATATTAGCTATATCTTCAAGATATTTGATATATTCCTTTTCTATCTCTGTATAATGCCCCAAAGGTAATGCTGTTAATATAAATACTCCAGCCAATACAATATCATCCTGAAAATTATAATTTACAGTTATATTAGGGGATAAGATAATATCTAATCCTAAAACAATAATTGAAGAAATTATAGCTACTACAAGACCACTTTTCTTTCCAAATTGAATTGTAGTCACAATAATTATAAATAAGAAAAGTACTTTACACTGGGTCTCATTAATTCCACAAATTATTATAGTTCCTGTAAATATGCATATAAACAAACTAATTTCAATAATATCAAAAAAAACCTTATATTTATTATTTTCCATATTATCAAATAAAGTCCATAACAAATATATGAGTACAAAAACTACTAATGGTAAAAACATATAAGTAAATATATGGTCTTTCTTATATTCAAATACAATTCTATCTCCTATAAAATAAAATCTTTTAGTTAACAATATGAAAACAAATAATAATGTAGATAATTTTACAACTGATACAATATCATTTATTTGATTCTGCTTTTCATTTTTTATTTTACTCACAACATACCTCTAAATAACATAATGAGACATATTGTCTCATTATGTTTAATATTATTCATCTCTTAAAGATTTAGGTTCTTCTGGTTGATAGAAAGACCAGTAACATGCTGATGTAGCAACTATAGATGCTACTGCTGTAGCTATTGTAGCTATACTTAGTAATAATTTGTTTTTCATTTTATATGCATCTCCTTAAATAAAAAATTTTAATTAAATATATTAAATATAATATGACCTGCCTTGGTTAATGAAAACACTTGCCACACTACTCCACTGCAGATACATAGAATATACCTTAATGCTTCTGTTTTTTTAGTAAAAATGAAAACCATTAAACAAAATATAATAATTAACAAATATATACTTAAAATAGTAATTGATGATTTCTTTAATCTTAATTTCTTTTTCATACTCTTTATTGGTTTATTTTCACTATCAACTGGTGCAAGCTTATAAATAAAATAATAAGCCCACAAAAAAATTATAATAATCAAAAAGCAAGTATATGTAAAATTTATATTTATTCTCTTTAAGATTAATGCTATAAATATACTAAATCCAGTGCCTATTATCAAACATTTTTCTGGAGAACTTGCATGTACACCACCAGAACTTTTTCTTAGTATACTTATAGCAAATGAAATGATTAATGCTTCAGTAACTACATTAAAAATAATACCAAATATTATTATAGAAATAATATTTATAACCATTTGGCTTATAGAAAACATTCCATATTTGATAACTTCACTTTTCTCTTTGTTTAAATTCAATTCCTTTGCTAAATAATTTGTAATATTATCACAAATATTATCAATAACTTTCATTCTTCTTCCTCTTTTTCATTACATATATAAACCATATCATTGCTAAAAATAATATCAAAGATGGGATACCACATAAAATATTTGTAATTTCATTAGTCATTAAGCTTTGAAC
>DPOH01000285.1 GCA_003539755.1 Clostridium sp. | reverse complement strand
AAACTGTATATATTACACGGAGGAGATAAATTAATGAGTTCTGATAATAAAGAATTAAAATATTACATAGAAACTTGGGGCTGCCAAATGAATGAAGAGGATTCAGAAAAAATATCTGGTATGCTTAAAACTCAAGGATATACACAAACAGAGAATAGAGAAGAGGCTTCTATAATCATATTCAATACATGCTGCGTTAGAGAAAATGCAGAAAATAAGGTATTTGGTAACTTAGGTATAATCAAACACCAAAAGGAAAAGAATCCTGATTTAATAATAGCTATATGTGGATGCATGATGCAACAAAAAGGAATGGCTGATGAAGTATTAAGCAAGTTCCCATTTGTAGATATCATTTTTGGTACGCACAATGCTTATAAGTTCCCAGAATACTTAAACAGAGTAAAAACTGAAGGTGTTCAAATAAAAGAAATATTTGATAAAGAAACAGAAATAGTTGAAGGAGTTCCAGTAGATAGAAAGAGCAATGTTAAAGCATTCGTTACTATCATGTATGGATGCAACAACTTCTGTACATACTGCGTAGTTCCTTATGTAAGAGGAAGAGAAAGAAGCAGAAAACCTGAAGATATCATAAAAGAAATCGAAGGATTAGTAGCTGAAGGTTATAAAGAAGTTACTTTACTTGGTCAAAACGTAAATTCATATGGTAAAGGCTTAGAAGAAGAAATTACATTTGCAGATCTTTTAAGAAAGATTAATGAAATCGAAGGACTAGAAAGAGTTAGATTCATGACTTCTCACCCTAAAGATTTAACAATGGATGTAATTTATGCAATTAGAGATTGTGATAAGTTATGTGAACAAATACATTTACCAGTACAATGTGGTAGTGATAGAATATTAAACATAATGAACAGACATTACACTAGAGATTACTACTTAAATCTTGCTAAAGAAATAAGAAAAGAAATTCCAGATGTAACTTTCTCTACTGATTTAATAGTAGGATTCCCTGGAGAAACTGAAGAAGACTTCCAAGATACTTTAGACTTAGTTAAACAAGTACAATATGATTCAGCATTTACTTTTATCTATTCAAGAAGAAACAATACACCTGCTGATAAAATGGAAGATCAAATTCCAGATGACATCAAACATGATAGATTCAACAGATTAGTTGAAGTAGTAAATGAAAGCATAATTGCTGGTAATAAAGCTATGGAAGGCAAAGTTGTTGAAGTCTTAGTAGAAGGTGTAAGTAAAAACGATGAAAGCAAGTTAACAGGAAGAACTAGAAATGCAAAACTTGTAAACTTCCCTGGATGCAAAGAAATGATAGGTAAATTAGTTAATGTTAAGATAGTTAAAGCTAATTCATTCTCATTAGTTGGAGAAATTGTAGAATAATTTAATATGAGTAACCATAAATTATAGATTTGGGTTCTCTGATAAAGAAGAGGAAATTGAATTTAATAAATTCGATTTCTTCTTCTTTTTATTATATATATTTAGTACTAATTTAATTGGTTAAAGATCTTATAATAAATATGTGCCTATCCTATATTTTTGATTTTATATAAAAAATATACCAAATAAATTAAAAATATAAATGCTTAAATAAATAAATTTTTATATACTATACTTAGCTGATATAATTATAATAAAATTTTATAAGTAGAAAGGTGATTGATTAATGAATAATACTTTTTTGAAAGAAGGCTCAATTACTCCAAATGCATCAATTAATAACGTGTATATTAAGAAAATGCCTGTGTATAATATAGAAGAAAATCTAGAAGGTAAATATGCAGGAGATATTTTTTCAACACAATTAATAATTGATGAAATCAAGAAATATCATAAAGAATTAAATATAAATTTACAAAACATAGAAGAACGAAAATTACCTCAATCCCTTGATAAATGTCTTGAGAGTGATAATGTGATTGTGAAAAAATATGCTGAAAAGATTGCAAAGCTATTTGGTAATAGATTAGCGCTAATCTTACTAGTTTTAAAAACAGGACTAGATGAAAATAGAAAGGCCAGAAAAGATTGGACAAATGATTATTGGGAATATTGGAATCAAATAAATTATGTGATTTTTACAGGAGGATTAGCTTCAGGCAATTTAGGCGAAAAGTTCAAATATACTATAGATAAGCTTTTTAATGAAAATAATGTAAAACCATATAATCTAATATTAAATCCAGATAGTCAAAACATTGCCATAAAAGGTTGTGCTACATACATTGATAACCTTTTAAAAGATAAACTTTATCTTATACTTGATTGTGGAGCAACTTTTATAAAGAGAAGCGCAATAAAGTTTGGTCCTGATGAAAAGCTTAACATAACAGAACTAAATAAATTGCCTTCAAAGTATGTTGAATGTGATTACAAAACTGATGAAGAGGAAAGAGAAGAGGCTGTTAAAATGCACAATTATATTATGAATGTTATTATAGATAGTTTAAATGAAGTATCATCATCTAAGAATAACTTTAATGATATAGGAAATTCTATTATAATAAGCATTGCAAACTACGTAAATAATGGAGTGTTTATCAAGAGAGGCTCATACGGTAAACTTAGATTGTTAAGTCATAATTATGAGGAATTTTTATCAGACAAAATATATGAAGCTATAAATAAAAGATATACAATAAGGCTTGTACATGATGGCACTGCCATGGCTTCTGCTTTTAATAAATATGATGATTCAGTATGTATTTCTCTTGGGACGCGTTTTGGAGTTGGCTTTCCAGTAAGAATAGAATAAATATAACAAAAAATACTTGTGTAGTAATAATAATTTTAAAGAAATGGAAATGGGGCATGAAAAATAAACCTTTAAACATACTTATATTGGGTTTGAGCTTTATTTGTTTGTTAATATCGATGAAATTGTTTTGAAATATAGGAGTTTTTGCTGATGAATTTAATGTATCGCCAGATGTAATATTAGGTGGAAATTTCTTTCTTATAATAGATTGGATGAGACTTAGAGCTTTGGGGCTGATATGTATTTTATCAGGTGTTAATTTATTTAAAAGAAAATAAACAAAAGCTTTCCCTTAATTGTGGGGAAAGCTAAATCTTATAAATTCAATAAAATAATTAATCAGTATATTTAATTATTTTATTATATCTACAAATTCACATTCTATTACTTTAGGTAGATCATTAGGGTTCATTTCTATCTGTGAACCTATTTTACCACCACTGAATACTATTGTAGGATAATTTGTTGCAGTATTATGTACAAATGTTTTAAAAACTTTTTTCATACCTAAAGGAGAGCAGCCGCCTCTAATGTATCCAGTAATCTTATTTATATCTTTAACGTGTATCATTTCTATATTTTTTTCACCTGCAGCTTTGGCTGCTTTTTTCATATCTAGTTCTTCTGCAACTGGTACCACAAAAACATAGTTTTCCTTTGAATGTCCAACAGTAACTAATGTTTTAAATACACTTTCTTCATCTCTTCCTATTTTATGAGCCACAGCAACACCATCTATTTTACCATCTTCATTTTGATAACTATGAGTAGTGTATTCAACCTTATTTCTGTCAAGCAGTCTCATAGCATTTGTTTTAGTTTCTTTTACTTTAGCCATAATTAGATCCTCCTGTATACATTTATAATGTATAAAAATTATTACATGATATATTCTATCATAATTTTGAATTTATATCATAAATCTTTAATCAATAGTGTGTTTATAATTTGAAATTTTTATAGATTATATTAATAGAACATCTATTTCCATTTATTAGGTCGTCTCCCTCTGTTTTTTCTATAGAATAGTGTATTGGTAGTGGCATATTTTTAAATCTTTTATTTTATTAATAAAGATTATTAATTTTTTATTTTAGTTTTTTCTTCATATAAATATTGATATTATATGTATATATATATTTTGAT
>DPOH01000202.1 GCA_003539755.1 Clostridium sp. | reverse complement strand
TAACAAAGGGATTAAGATTTGAGTTAAATAAAGAATACAATGATTATAATATAACTGTACCATTTTTAAGTAAAAGTGATGAATTTATTGCGACAATAATAATTGAAGAATCTGTACGAAATAAACCTTATGTTGCATTACGTTCTCCAGAAAAGTTTAAGAAAACATATAAAGAAGTAAAAGGAAAACAGAAAACAAACTCTCAGTCATTATTTGATAATAATTTATATGAAAAGAATGATGATATAGATAAAACCGCTATTCTTGATAAGAATGAATTAGCAAAAGCAAGTTATAATAATAAACATGGTAATAAAGGCATAAAAACATTTATGCCAAAGAAAATCATTCTTGCAGTTATAGGAATATTGATATTTGTGTACATAGGTATTTTGGAAATGGAAAAAATTAAGGATGGTAGTGGAAAGATAGACACTATAGATAAAGCAATTAGTACACAAAATCAGCAGAATAGTACTGAAAGTTCATCAGCAACTCCAAGTGACAATAATAAAAATAAAGTAAATAAGCAGGTACAAGTAGAGGAAAAAACTCAAAATAAAGTCAACACTTCTAGTGCAGTTGAAGATAATACATCAGTACAAGAAGAAACTAAAACAGTAAAAGAAAATAATACTACTGAAGCATCTAAAGAAAATGAAAATATTAAAGCTAATAACAATGCTAGTACAGACATGAATACTACAACTAATTCTAATAACAATACAAATACTGAAGAAAAACAAAGTACAAGCAAGCCAAGGGATGATGAAAAAAATAATACTAGCAAAAATAATTCAAATAGCAAAGATCAGAATTCTAATGTGAAGAATAATACTGATTCTAAGTCTACGGATACTACTAATAAAGTACAGTAATATTAAATCTAAGATTTATTACAAATTAAGTTCTAAAATAATCTTGGAAGTAGAAGATGATTTTGTATTAATGACATAAAAATATAGAGTTAATGAATATAATAAAAACTTCATTTCATGTATATTGCATGGAATGGAGTTTTTTGCTTTTTAGATGATTATATATTCTAAACTATTATTAAATATGAGTTTAAAAGAATAAATAAAGAATATATATATAGTCAAATTTAAAATATTGAATTAAAGTGTTAAAACTAATAAACACAAGATACTGATTTTTATTAAACAAGCTAAATATTTCGTATAAAAGGTCGAAATATATATAGGATAATTATTATTACATAAAAATAGGTAAAAGGGGAAGAGATAGTGAAAAAAATAATATCATGTACATTAGTTGCTTCCATAACAGGTACAAGTTTTGTAGCAGTTAATCCTAGTGAAGCAAAAGCTTTAGAAAATAATAATGATTCAGCAGTTAATGAAAATGTAAGTGTTGAAATTGAAAATATAGAAAAAATAGAAAATGAAACTGACAACAGAGTTTCAGATAATGAAGAAGTTAAAGATGAGAATGCATCTAGCGATAATTCAGAACAAGATAATATAAGTTCAGACTCATCAGAAGAACAAACATCAGATGAGGAAACTAAAAATGAGAATGATGAGAACGAAGAAATCAATAATGATTCTGATGAAAATGATTCAAAAGACGATAGCAGCATTAATAAAGAAGATTCAGAATCAGATGTGAATAATACTGAAGAAGATACAGTAGTTGATGAAAGTGGAGATATAAATGAGGATTTATCATCAGATGAAGGTGAACAACCATCTGAAGATAGTGAAATAGTAACAGATAATGAAGAGATGATAGAAGATAATGAAGTATTAGAAGATGCTGAACAGCAAGAAGAATTAGAAGATGTTGATTTTCAAGATGAAGAGGTAGACGAATCAGAAGCAAAATCTGTAGGTAAACTAGAAGTGGATATGAATTTCCCAATGCCATTGATTGATAATGATAATTTGGATATTCAAATTAAGTTATTGAAAGATAATGAAGAGGTGGGGGTTTTAGATTTATCAAAGGGAATTATAGTATCAGATTTAGATAAAGACAAAAATTCTAATATGGATGAAAATACTAAAAACAGAAGTAAAGAACTAAACTTTGGAATAACATATAAAATAGAAAAATTCAATTATAAAAGAGAGCTTATAAATAAGGATAATGAAAGTATATATTACGTTAAAGTAACTTTTGAAAATCTTGAAAAAGATGTCTATGGTTTAAAAGTTTCTGGTTCAGGATATTCAGAGATTAATGTTGAAGATATTGATATTATAGACTATTCAAAGAGAGTAAAAATTGGAAGTGGTAGTACTTCAGGAGAGTCTACAGGCTATAAAAATACTTTCCTAGGTGGAGATGTAAATAATGATAGTGTAATAGATATGGAAGATTATCAAATAGTCTTTGATAAGATAGTTAGTAAAAATAAAAAGTCTGATTTAAACATATATGATTTAAATAGAGATGGAAAAATAGATGTGGCTGATTTATCTGTTATATATGAAAATTTAGGACAGTCTGCAGAAAAAGCACAAATAGAAAATACAAATAAGATAATAGATGTGGATGAAGTAAAATTAGAAAGTAATGCTGATTTTAATGGGAGTTCTGAAAGACAAGTAATTGAAGATATATTATTAAAGGATAATTCAGTAGTTCAATTAGGTCTTAAAAATGATGAAGGTGAAGTTGAGCTTCCAAGTAAAGAGAAACCACTTACTTTATCTTTTGATCTTGAATCAGCATTAGGATCATCTAAAAGGAGAATTAATAATTCTGGTATTGAAATGGAGCAAATTGTAATAAAAGCTCCAACAAGAGAAAGTGAGAATGCATCTTCGCCTGAAGAAGGGTATATAACATATATTGATGAAAATGGAGAAGAGCAACAAGTTAATTTTAGTGCAGATAATTCAAATTATGAAGATTCAGAAGATAGCAGAGCAAAAGGAAAGAAAAGAAGCTCATCAAATGATATTGTGATTGATTTAGGAAAGCAGGTTGCAGTAAAACAGATTTCAATAAATGTTACAGCTAACAGAGGAAATAAGGCAATATCTCAAATAGCTAAAATTGAGTTTTTAAATAATGTATATAAAGAAGTTCCAAAGCCAGATATGAATATTCCTGAAATTAAGACAGTAGAAACATCAACTGAAATGCATGACGAAAGAATTACGATTTCATGGGAACCAGAGGCAAACGTTACAAGCTATGAAGTTAAATATGATAAATTAAATGAAAATGGTCAGGTAATTAAATCTAAAAAACTTCAGACTAATAAAACTAACTTAAATATATTAGACAAAGATATAAAACCATATGATATATACAGAGTAAGTATACAGTCTATAAATGGTGAGTGGGAAAGTGGATATGAGGAAGAAACTTCAGATCATAAGGGATATGACGGAAAACCTGACAATGTTGATTCCAATTACAACCCAATAGAAAGCTATTACAAAGGTGATATAGGAAAAGTTACAGAAATTCAAGTAATACCTCAAAGAAGTCCTGAACAACCTAGAAACTTAACAACTGTTTCAGGATATAAATCATTTACAGTAAGCTGGGAAGACCATAGACAGGCTAGAGAATTTGATATTTATTATAGAAAAGTAGGGGAATCTAATTGGATTAAGGCAAATGAGACAGATGAAAATGGTGAAAGACTTATAGTCTCAGAAAATAGTAGTCAAGTTACAAATCCAAATAAAGATACTTTAGTTCGTTCTCATAGCTATGTAGTAAATAAGCTAGAAGATAATACAACATATGAAGTACGCGTTACAGCAACAAATCATTTAGGAACTAGCAAAATGTCTCAAACTTATCTTGCAAGCACAGTTTCAATGCAGGAACCTGATATTTATAAATATAAATTAATAAATAAACCAACTTCAGAAAATAAGATTGGTGTAGAACATATTATAGATGTTGTTAATAAAACTGATGCAGATGGTGGATGGGATGTAAATGACACTAGATTAACTGTAGATTCAAAATATGCAGTTGTTGATGGTGATTTTTCTACTTCATTAAAATGTAATGATTGGGATATGGGAGCATATTACGGTGCTAACAGAGGATCTGAAATAACATTTGATAAAGAATATAAAATAGGAAAAATTATACTTACTAAGTGTTATGAACAAGGCTTTGGTGGCTGGTTTGGAAGAGTCAAGGTTACATATTGGGATGAAGAAGGAAATAAGAATGTAGTTATTACTGAATCAATTAATACTAAAACTTCTAATGGACAACAATATCATGAAATGAAGCTTGAAACTCCAATTAATGCTAAGAAAATAAAAGTAGAAACTGGTGGAGGTGGTTGGCAGACTATCTCTGAGCTTATGTTCTATGAATATGACAGTATAGAAGATGATATTAAAGATTTATATTCAGATCCATTAAGATTAAAGTTAAAAGATGATGTGACTCAAGAAAAGATAAATACATTAGTTGATAGAGTAAATACTAAAGATGTTGGAAGTGATGAATATCATCCAGATAGAGATATTTTATTAAAGGAATTAGAAAATGCACAGAAATTATTTGATGATAAAGATGTTTCTGTAAATATTAAACCTCTTGATGCAAGTATAAGAACAGATAATGTTGGACCATCTCTTGGAATGGAAAATTCATATCAATCTTTAGGGGCAGTTGCAAGACCTAATGGTGTAAATGCAGAAAAGAAAGAGAAAATAGTAGTTTATATGGGGTCTAGCGATAAAAATACTACTGTAGATATAACATTTATTCAAAACTATGGGCAACCAGGACAATATATATCAAGAGTTACAACTATAAGGCCTGGGGTAACTGAAATAGAAGTACCTACTATCTTTAATGCTGATGTAGAAAAAGGTGGTCAGGTAATGGCAAGAGTTACAGGGGGAAGTACTAATGCTGATGTAAAAATACGTTTAAGTGGAGTAGAGGAAATACCTCATTTAAATGTAAATAACATTATTAATGATGTAACTAAGAAAGATGAAGTAAAAGAAAAAATAAGAAAATATATAAGAGAATTAAAGGCTTATGTGAATGAATTACCTTCAAAATATCCAGATGAAGTAAGTGCCACTGATAAAGAAAATAATATATATACATATGAAAAGACAACTTCCGTATTAAATACAACAGATATTGAAGGTGATAGATTTACTCTTACTTTACCAGCAACAGAAATTCTTGCAGGAATTGAAGAAAATCTAAATGGAAATGAAGAATTAGAAGTAAATAGAGTTTATGATGCGCTTTTAGCATGGGAACAAGAAATGAAAGTGAGTTTTGCTAAAAAAGGTGTATTTGAAGAAGTACAAGATTTTAGTAATAATGGTGAAATTGATGATGAGGATAGAGGATATTTCAATAAACATAAAGTTCCTCTAACAAGATTAAATGTTAAGTATCAAAGAATGATGATGGGGGCAGCTGCATATGCGTCATCACATCATATAGGTGTAGGATTTGGAGCATCATCTTACATTCAAGGTGTACCTTACAAATTTGATGAAAAAGGTAATGTAATAAATAGAGATGAAGCTAAATTATATGGAACTCTTATGGGACATGAAATAGGCCACGCTATGGATATATCAGAAAGATTGTATCCGGAAACAAGTAATAACTTACTTGCATCTATTACAAATACAATGCTTAATGAAGATAATCCTCAGACTTCAGGTGCAATGAAGGAGCTATACAATAAAGTTACTTCAAATACAATAGGACTTTCTACTAATAGAAGCGTTGTTCTTGGAATGTTATGGCAGCCATATTTAGCATATGAAGATAATGAAACATATGAAATGCTTTCTACAGATTTTGATAGTAATATTTCAGATGATTCTTATTTTGCAAAGCTAAATAGAGCTTATAGAGAAATGAGTCAGGAAGAAAAAGCTAATGGCGATAGAGACCAGTACTTAATAAGAATGACTTCTAAGGTGGTAGAAAAGGACTTAAGCGATTTCTATATTGCTCATGGAATTATTCCAAATGAAAAAACTATAGAATATGTTTCTCAATTTGAAAAAGAAACAAGACCTGTTCAATATATTAATGATGAAGCTAGAAGGATGAGATTAGCTGGTAAGGCAGATATGGAAGAGGGAACAACATTAAGTGCTTCTTATGGAGCTGATGAAAAAGGAAATGAAGTAAAAGCAGGTTCTTACGTTAACTCAAAAGAAGTAAAGATAAACCTTTCAGTTAATAAGAGCAAAGATAAGATACTTGGATATGAAATCTATAGAAATGGATTACCATGTGGATTTATTACAAGAGATGAAAGTAATAGTGAAACTGTATTTATAGATACTATTGATAGCTTAAATAATAGAGTAGTTAATTATAAAGCTGTTGCATATGACTACAACTTAAAAGCAACAAATGAAGTTGAACTTGGAAGCATAAAGGTTCGTCATGATGGTGGTGTTGCTAAAAGTAGCAGCGAAATTACTTCGAATACTGTGAGTGTAAATGAAGAAAGCAATGATATACATGGATGTACTTCTAATCAAGATCTTAAATTTGCTTTAGATAATGATGATAATACATATTATGAAGGAAGAATGCTTGAAAAGAATGAGTATAATTCATCTATTTATGATTCAGAAATGGATCCAAAGAATAATCCATATATAATTCTTGATACTAATGAAATTAAAACTTTAGTAGGTATAAAATATACTGCTCCAGTACAAGAAAGTGGATTAATATTTAGAAAGACAAGTGTTTTAGATAGTGCACTTAAGAAATATAAAATTGAAGTTAGTAAAGATGGTCAGAATTGGACATCTGTAAAAACAGGAACTTTAGAGGTAAATCCTGAAAAACCTACAGAAACTATTTATTTTGATGCAGAAGGTGTAACAGGTGGCAAGCAGCTAAATTCATATAATGCAAGATACGTAAAAATTACAGCATTAGATTCTAAGAAGATTTCAGCAGCTGAATTAGAGCTTATAACACCTCCAGGAGATAATATTGAAATAGGAGTATCTGATGATAAGGGGAATTATAAAAATGGAATTGGATTATTAAAAGAAGACTATGTATATGAATTAGATAATCCAGAAACAGAAGAAAATGAATATAAGTTTATTCCAAAAGGTTCTGTAATAATAACTGGAGAATATAGAGGAAATCCAGCATTTAATGTACCTCTGGTTTTAAATCAAAATGAAGAAAATATAGCGGATAAATATACTGGATTGCTATTTGCACATGTACCTGATAATGGTAACTTAGAAGAAATAGCGGAAGGAAATTGGATATACTTTGTTGAGCCGCAATATGTAGAAGCATTTAAGGCTGATAATAAAAAGATATTTGCAGAATTATATAGAACAGATTCTGCTGATGCATTAGAAGGTGGCCAAAGACTGGTAAGTGATACTTTTGAAATTGAAGTGCCAGAAGAATTACCAGAAATATCATTAAGTAAGACTACAGCTTATAGACAAACTAATGATTTAAGAACTATTAGAATAGATAAAAATAGAGTAGGTAATATTTTAGATGCTAGATAATTATGAAGAATTATTGTTAAAGGTATCATAAAATATTTAGGATATGTTATTGACGTGTAATACTTATAAAGTATTGCATGTCA
>DPOH01000122.1 GCA_003539755.1 Clostridium sp. | reverse complement strand
CCTGAATGTTGCGGTATAACTTTTTGGGTGATATAATTAATAAATTGTTGCAAACTGGTAAGCTGAAACAAATAGGAACATTTTATACAGATACTATTAATTTACCTATATATGAAACTGTATATAACGGAAAGACTGTTGGGATTAATGTGGAAATAAAAGGTACATTCATGATGCAACCCTAAATTTATTGGATTTTACAAAATAATCATCTTAATATAAGATATTATTTACAAACATAATATGAGAGTTAGATATTTAGAGAAAATTATTATATACTTAATTAAAAAGGAGACATTATGAATACAGAAGAATTTTTAAATATTATGAATAGTGGAAGAGAATGTGTGGCTGGTTCAGAAGTACATTTATATATGGGGATGCTTGCTCAGGAAGCAATGAAGCTGACAACTGAATTAAATAACAGTTATCATTCCCATACAGAAATTATTGACATTATGAGTAAAATTACAGGAACAAAAGTAGATGAAAGCTTTTCTTTATTTCCTCCATTTAATACAGACTGCGGTAAAAATCTAAAGATTGGTAAGAATGTATTTTTTAATTCAGGTGTTAAAATACAGGACCAAGGTGGCGTAACTATAGAAGATGGAGTTTTAATAGGACATAATGTGGTAATTGCAAGCTTAAATCATAGTATGAATCCAAATCAAAGAGGAAACTTAATTCCATCTCCTGTTCACATTGGAAAAAATGTATGGATTGGTTCAAATTCAACTATTTGTCCTGGAGTAACAATTGGTAATGGAGCTGTTATAGCTGCTGGAGCAGTTGTTGTTAATGACGTTGCAGATAATACTGTAGTTGGAGGAGTTCCTGCTAAGTTTATTAAGAATATTGATGTAGAAAAGTATTAATATATAAATGGCCTATCACTAGCGATAGGTCATTATTAATTTCTCATAGATGATACACCATCTTCTAATAATTTTCCAGTAAGATTAATGACTGTTTCCATAGGTACCTTTTTGTTGCTGCTTACCCATTGTCGGAACATATCTGTTGAAGCACTAGCAAGAAATATATTAATTAGTTCTTGTTCATCTTTAGTATATTTTTCAAAGGGATTATAATCATTACGATTATTCATAAGGTTGATAAGCATAATCTTAGTCGCAAAATCCTGATATCTTGAATCAGTTATCATTTTCTCACGAAAGGGATCTTCTGTGTAGAATTCAAACATAACTTTTGTTAAATCATAATAGTCATAGGGAATATTTAATTTTTCTACCTCTTTTCCATAATCTGAGACAATTTTATGAATTATATCTTCGTATAAAGCTTCAATACAGGTGTAATGAAGATAAAAAGTCTTTCTATGAATTCCAGCAATTTCAGTAATCTTTTTTACATTAATATCTTCTGGTTTTCCATTTAAAACTAGTTTTTTTAATGCATTCTGAATTGATTTTCTAGTTCGAATAACTCTAGGATTTTCTTCACGATGATTTTCCAATGTAAGTACCTCCTTAAATATCCACTTTTATAGAAAGTGTGGTGTTGCCACACAAATCGCTTAAGTGGAAATTGATTTGATGATTTTGTGATTGTATACTACAGATGCAAACAAAAGCCACACATGGACATTATATCAAAACAATAGGAGAAATAAAATGAACACGATAATTATTGGTCATTTTGATGATATTGATTTGGTTCGTAATTTACCACAAACAATTCGATTAACTGTAAGTAAAGAATAATATTTTATATATAAAGGAGAAGATAAGATATGTCAGTAAAACAAACAGCAGGAAGAGATCAATTAGGTGAATTTGCACCAAAATTTGCAGAATTAAATGATGATGTGCTTTTTGGAGAAGTATGGAGTAGAGAAGATAAGCTTTCATTAAGAGATAGAAGTCTTGTAACAGTTGTAGCATTAATGTCACAAGGACTTACTGATGAATCTTTTAAATATCATTTAATGAGTGCTAAGGCTAATGGAATTACTAAAGAAGAAATTGCAGAAATTGTTACACATGCAGCCTTCTACTGTGGATGGCCAAAGGCTTGGGCAGTATTTAGAATGGCAAAGGAAATTTGGTGTGAAGAAAAAGATGTAGATGATGAAAGAGCAAAACATCAAGCATCAATGGTATTTACAATTGGTGAACCTAATGATGCATTTGCAAAGTATTTTATTGGGCAAAGCTATTTAGCTCCACTTTCTATGAAGCAAGTAGGTATATTCAATGTTACATTTGAACCAGGATGTCGTAATAATTGGCATATTCATAATGCAGAAAAAGGTGGCGGACAAATATTAATATGTGTAGCTGGACGTGGATATTATCAAGAATGGGGTAAAGAACCAATACTTATGACACCTGGGGATGTTGTAAATATCCCTGTTGGTGTAAAACATTGGCATGGAGCAGCTCCAGATAGTTGGTTTAGTCACTTAGCTGTAGAAGTACCTGGAGAAAATATAAGTAATGAATGGTTAGAAGAAGTTGATGACAGTCAATATAAAAATATAAAATAAAAGAATTTCTTCAATCAATATTTAGAATAGAGAAATAAAGATAATAGTATTATTCTAAAAATTAATAAGATTATGAAGAACCTAAAGCTAAATATTAAAGTATTATTAAGCTGTATTAAATTTTTATTTTTATACTAATTTAATACAGCTTTTTTATGCATAAAAACTATTTGGATATAAATAGTAAAATATAAAATAAATGTTATAATAAAATACAAAATAAAAATTACTAAATAAAAAATAAACGTTAATAATCATTTATTGGGGGGAATATAAATG
>DPOH01000190.1 GCA_003539755.1 Clostridium sp. | reverse complement strand
TCAATATACTTATTATCTTTTAAAGCTGATTTAACCGCTTCTTCTGCAAGTATATTTATATTCCATGCTGGAGTTATTCTATTTACTTTTTCTAAAAGCATTTTATCTGAATTAAGTCCATAACCTATCCTTATTCCAGGTATGGCAAAAAATTTAGTAAGCGACTTTATTATAATTAAGTTTCTATAATCTTTAATAAAAGTTATCATTGAAAAATCATCTTTTATAAAATCAAGAAATGATTCATCTATTACTACATAAACATTGTTCTCTAAACTTTTATCAAGTATTTTTTTTAGAAGATTTTTATTAGTAATTACTCCTGTAGGATTATTAGGATTGCATATAAAAATAAGGTCCAGCTTTTCATTTATACAATCTAAAATATCTTCTTGTATAATAAATTGATTTTCTTCTTTTAAATAATATAAATTTACCTTACCATTCACTGCATCCACAGCTTCTTCATACTCTGAAAATGTAGGTGCTGGTATTAAGACCTCTTTTGGCTCAACTGCTTTTACTATATTAAATAATACTTCTGCAGCACCATTTCCTAGAATTATTTCTTCATTATTTATCTTTAATTCTTCCGTATGTATTTTAGAATTTTCAAAATTTCTTATGGAATTTCTAAGTTCAAAATAAGTTATATCAGGATACTTTGTAACAGCATCAAGATTATTTATAATAGCTTCTTTTGCACTTTCAGGCATTCCAAGTGGATTTATGTTTGCTGAAAAATCCATTATATTATTATAATCAATTCCCATGCTCCTGCTTATTTCCTTTGCATTTCCCCCATGTCCTAAATTGGCCATCATCTCACCTCTTTAATAAGTTATATAATAAAAAAATATTTCCCTAACTGCAATCATCATAATATAGCTTATAAATGCTGATAAATATAGTATCTTAGCTGTACTCTCAACATCTTTTATTTCTATTTCCTTTAATTTATCACCTATTGTTGGTTTTTCAACTAATTTACCAAAATAATAATTTGCTCCACCAAGCTGCACATCAAGAGCTCCTGCCATGGCTGCTTCAGGATGAGCACTGTTTGGACTTGTATGATTATATCTATCTCTTTTATAAATCTTAAAACTATTTTTATAGTCATATCTTAAAATAAATGATGAAATCACTATTATGATTCCTGTAATTCTCGCTGGAATATAATTAAATACATCATCAAGCTTTGCAGGAAAGAATCCAAATTCCATATATTTATCATTTTTATACCCAAACATTGAATCCATAGTATTTACAGCCTTATATGCCATAGCTAGTGGTGCACCAAATATACCTGCATAAAAAATAGGTGCTATTACACCATCAGACATGTTTTCAGCTATAGTTTCAACTACAGCTCTTACTATTCCCTTTTCATCAAGACTTTGAGTATCTCTTCCAACTATGTATGAAAGCTGCTTTCTCGCACCCTCTATATCATTTTTAAGTAAATACTTTATTACCTTCCTACCTTCTACTACAAGCCCCTTAGAAGAAATACAGAAATAAATTAATATTCCTTCTAATGCTATCCCAAAATATACATTGAATTTTTTAGCTGCATATACAATTAAATATGTAACTAAAAAAGTTACTGCTACAGTAAGTATCCATACTATTAATCCTGCTAACTTTAGAGAATTCTTAAATATCCTTCTCATTATTTTTTCAAGAAAAGAACATAATCTTCCTATTATTCTTACAGGATGAACTGGATTATTGGGATCTCCAATTATTAAATCTAAAATAAATCCTATAGTTAACTCCATTTATTACTCCCCGATCTTTTTTACTTCATCTATACTAAAATTAATGAATTTATCATCCTTATGATTATTGTCTTCCAAACTTATAGTAAGTTCATAACCATCACCATTCTTAGGCTGCCATTCATAAAACTTTTTAGAACTATCATATAAGGTTTCAAGTATTATACCAATAGTTCCTCCATGAGTTACTCCTAATGCTTTTTTTATGTTATTATCGCGCAAATAATCTACAAGTTCAGAAAATCCTTCTTTAATTCTAGTCTTAAACTGAGCTCTGCTTTCTCCATTAGGACAGCATATACTGCCTTCTTCATCATTTATCCAATCTATGTATTCCTTCTTATCCTTTAAGTCATTATATGATTTAAGCTCAAAATCACCAAAGTTATATTCAAATAACTTTTCAAGAACATCATATTCTTTATTGGGACATAATATTTCAATGGTTTTATTTGCCCTCTTTGCACCACTTGTAAAGTAGTAATCACATTCAGGATATTTAAAGCTTTCTACCTTTTCATGAAGCTCTCTTATTCCATTTTCAGAAAGCTCCACATCAGTCTTTCCTGAATAAAGCTGTTTCTCATTACAGTATGTCTTTCCATGCCTTATTAAGTGCAATTTTATAGTATCCATAATCATTCCAACTTTCTTTTCTCAGATTAATATTCTAAGCTGCTAATAATATTCTGTAATATAAATCATAACTTACGCATTCTTTATTAGTTTTTCACTTAATCCAAAAAACACTCTATAAATTTCATCTGCATTTTGGCATAGATACTGAAGGGCACGACCGTTTTCTTCTCTCCACATTCTGTCCTCTTTAGCCATAGGAACTATACCACTTCCTATTTCATCACATATGATTATCTTATCCTTAAGCAGTTCAATATTATCCCTTATCACTTTTAATGAATCTACGTTGTTAAGTATACATTTCTTTGTAAATACATGAAGTCCACATATAGCTTTTTTGCTAAAATCAAGAACTTCATCCTCACAGAAAAATATATCTTCATCTTTTAAGTCATACTTATTCATAGCAAATTGTATCTTGCCATTATAAGCTCCTCCAAATATTAGTACCATATATTAATCTCCAAAATTTTATTTAAAGTTATTTATAAAATCTTCAATATTAAATTTGTCATCTTGTATCTTATAAAATTTCTGCTTTCCAGTAGAGCCTTCTCGAAATCCAATTACATTATCCTTATACAAAGTTATACTGAATACTTCCTTTGTACAAAGAATATTATCCTTACCTTTATAAGTTGCAGTAAAGTCAATATCATAAATATCATTATGAAATTCATCTTCTGGCCTTGTTGTTCTTTTTACCTTCAAATTATCAATAGCCTTAATAAAACCATTCATCCTATTTGACTCATCTTTTGTTATTCCAATTGCATCTTCATGACTATGTAATTTATAAATATCAATTTCATAATACTCATATTTATAATTATTTTTAGAAATAAGATTACTGCTAGTAAAAATATAAGGAAATATACTCCATCCAATAAAAATAACAATAAATACAATGCTCACTACATAAAATAATTTTTTCTTATTCATGTTGCCCCCCAAAAAACATTCTTTATTGTTAATTATTGTACAAATATTGTAAAATCCCTCCTATAAAATACAAAATCCTAATAATCCTAAAAGTTCACCAATTACTAATGCACATCCTGAAACATCACCAGATATTCCACCAAATTCTCTTATACATTTGTACACACTTAAGCTTACCCCAATTGTTATAAATAAAGCTGATAATACTCCTTCATATCCCAAAATAAAGTAACTTGCTACAGTACATATAGCAAATATTATTGCCATAAGTACTTTGTCAGCCATTCCTGTTCCCTTTTTAAAATAAGTTCCCAGGGAACTTTCCTTTATTGTTACTATTGATACCAAGAAAAAACATACCAGCGTTCTCGAAATAACAGGAAGCAGTAAAAATACATACACCGATATATTTTTAGCCAATATAGAATATACGCATCCAAACTGTATAAAAAATAACATTAGTATAGATACAACTGCAAATGCACCTATAGTCGAATCTTTTAAAATCCTAAGCTTTTCAGCTTTATCTCTTCTCGATAAGATGGCATCACATACATCCATGAAACCATCTAAATGCAACATTCCAGTTATAACAAAAGGCACCATCATAACAATTGCGCTTTTAAGTATTAATGAACAATTAAAAAGTGTGATAAAATAATAAATCACACTCCATATACCTCCAATTATAAGCCCTACTAAAGGATAAAATTTCATCATGTTTTTTACCCCCTCATCATCCCATTCAATATATGGAGTAGGTATTATCGTAAACATGCTTAAAGCCATAATAAAACTTTTATAATATTTCTTCATAAAACCACCAAACTCTTCATCAGTTAACTGAATTCACTTCCATACTTTTCGTGTTCCAAAAGTACATTCAATTACTTTGTCGCAGGATTCTGCTAATTTCTTATTAATGAGTGCAAGCTGTTTCTTATAATTTTCAGTTATTTCATCATATTCAATTGAATCATTAAAAATATAATCTGAAACTATAACTGTATTGCACCCTTTATCCATAATCTTTTTTAAATCACTTACTATCTTGTCGCCAGCATTATTGTTAATAATACTGCCAGTAAACATTTCATTATTTAAAAGGGAAGTTGTGCTGTCTATTAAAACAGTATCATTACCATTAATAGATGCACTCACTTCACCAATATCCTTATGCTTTTCTATAGTAAGAAAATTATGGCCATATCTCTTTTCTATATGAGCTTCTATTCTTTTCTTATCTTCATCATCATAAGGCTTCATAGTTGCTATATAAACAACTTTACTTTCATTTAATTCTAATGAAATTTTCTCTGCTATATCTGATTTCCCACTTTTAGATCCACCCACAATTAAATAATTCATAATCTTATTTTTCTATTCCTACTCTTGCATTTATTCCTTTTTCATATGGATGTTTTACAGCCTTTATTTCAGATACATAATCTGCAAGCTCTATTAACTTTGGATCAGGGTTTCTTCCTGTCATTACTACTTCTAATGTATCTGGCTTCTCTTCTAAAAACTCAATAACTTCTTCAAGAGGAATAAGTCCATTGTTAATAGATGCTACAAGCTCATCCATAATTAATAAATCAAAATTTTCATCTGATGCTTTCTTAGTTACAGCTCTAAATCTTGCTATATGTTCATTTCTTGTTACCATCTGCTCTTCAGGACTCATAAACTTAAAGAACTTTTTAACTGGGTCTCCTTTAAATACTACGAAATTATCTCCAAGTTTTTCTATAGAATTTAATTCTCCGCTATCATTATCTTTTAAAAACTGTGTTAATAACACTTTTTTATC
>DPOH01000143.1 GCA_003539755.1 Clostridium sp. | reverse complement strand
ATTTATTAGCATTAAATGCATCAATTGAGTCAGCTAGAGTAGGAGAGGCAGGAAAAGGATTTGCGGTAGTTGCTAATGAAATAAGTGAACTTGCAGAACAAAGTAGAAAATCTGTAAATACAATTTCTGAATATATTAATAGAATTTCAAAAGAAACAGATGTAATAATAAGTGATAGTAGTGAGTTGAATAATAAATTAGCACATTCATTTAATAGTGTGACTGAATCAATAGATATATTTAAAACAATAATTAGACATACTAATGATATAGATAATAAAATTAAAAATTTAAATACTGCATCAGAAAATATAAGCAGAGAAAATGAAATATTATATAAGAAAATTGAACAGTCATCTAAAAGATCAGATAATATATGCGTACTTTCTGAAGAAGTATTATCCTCTATTAATGAGATTAGTGAAGGAAGTAAGAATTTAGCGCAAACAGCACTTGGCTTAAATAAACTTTCAAATGAACTTGAAGATGATGTTAGAGTCTTCAATACTGGAGGATGTGAAGGTAAATCATTTATTGATAAATATTAATAGTAAAATTTTATAACTACATATTAGTGCCTTAATTTGTTTATGAATTAAGGCATTTTATATTGAAAAAATATAATTTATTAAATAGTAAACAGTTAAATTTACTATTAAGAATTGACTTAATTGTATATAATATATGTGAGAGATAAAAACACTGTTCTGTTGGTAGTCAGAACCCGATAGCAGTTAACTGTTAACTGGAAGTAACCTGCCCTCCTGGGGTTGTCCGTTCTCTTGTGATTTTTTATTTATCAGGAGGAATTACTATGAATACGTGCAAGCTTACAGTACTTTATAATGAACCATTTTGGATAGGAATATTTGAAGTGGAGGAAGGAGAGTGCTATAAAGCTAGCAAGGTAACTTTTGGTGCTGAGCCGAAGGATACTGAAGTCTATGAATTTTTACTAAAGAATTATTACAGATTAAATTTTGTAAGTATTGAATCTGATAAAGATGAAAACAAATTAAAGAAAAAAGAAAATCCTAAAAGACTTCAAAAAAAGATTCATAAAGAAGTGCAAGATAAAGGGATTGGAACAAAGGCTCAGATTGCATTGAAGAAGCAACATGAAGAAAATAAAATTGAGCGTAAGAAGCGTACAAAGGAAGAAAAAAAAGCTGAAGAAGAAAGGCTTTACAAAATAAAACAGCAAAAGAAAAAAGAAAAACATAAAGGGCATTAAAAAAATGCTGAGTGGAAGAGAAGTAGTCTTTCACCAGCATTTTTTCAGTTAACAGTTAATGAATAATGCTACTTATGGGTAATTTATGGGCAGTTAGTGATTTTAGGAGAAAACAATAATGTTTTTTATTTTATGATATTAATACGAGGAGTTTAATACAATAAGCTAGATTTTGTGTGATATAATAATCTAATATAACATAAAAACTGATTTTTAGCAGTTAGAGAGAGGAAGTTAATAATGAGTAAGACTCTTGTTTTGGCTGAAAAACCTTCTGTGGGAAGAGATTTGGCTAAAGTTTTAAAATGTAATCAAAATAAAGGTTCATATATTGAAGGAAATAAATATGTAGTAACATGGGCTATGGGGCATTTAGTTGGTCTTATGGATCCAGAAGGTTATGATAAAAAGTATAAGGAATGGAGTATGGAAACTCTGCCTATGCTTCCTAAGAATATGAAATTAACTGTGTTAAAAAAGACAGGTAAGCAGTTTAACGAAGTAAAGAAGCTCATGAATAGAAGTGATATAAGCTATATAATAATTGCCACAGATGCTGGGAGAGAGGGAGAACTTGTTGCAAGATGGATAATTGAAAAAGCAGGTGTAAAAAAGCCTCTTAAGAGATTATGGATATCATCTCAGACAAATAAAGCAATTTTAGATGGATTTAAAAATTTGAAAGATGCAAAGAATTATGAAAATTTATATAAAGCTGCAGTATGTAGAGCAGAAGCAGACTGGCTTATTGGTCTCAATGTAACTCGTGCACTTACATGTAAATATAATGCTCAATTATCAGCAGGGCGTGTACAGTCTCCAACACTTTCTATGATAGTAAAAAGAGAAGAAGAAATTAAAAATTTCAAACCTAGTGATTATTATAATATAAATGCAAAGGCAAAGGGATTTACATTAAATTATATAAATAGTAAAGGAAATACTGCTATATATAATGAAGAAATTGCAAACTCTATAATTACAAAATGTAAAGGTAGAGATGGGAAAGTTATAGAAGTAAACAAATCTAATAAGAAAAAGTATTCGCCTGAGCTATATGATTTAACTGAACTACAAAGAGATGCTAATAAAATATGGGGATATTCTGCAAAACAGACTTTAAATATAATGCAGAGACTTTATGAGAATCATAAGCTTTTAACTTATCCAAGAACAGATTCGAGATATATAACAACTGATGTTGTTACAACTATTCCTGAAAGACTTAAAGCAATAGGTACTGGTGAATACAGAGTATATGCTGAAAAACTTATAAAAGAAGGCGTAAAAGGTAACCCAAGATTTGTGAATAATGCAAAGGTAAGCGATCACCATGCTATAATTCCTACAGAAGAAAAAGGAAGTTTGGCAAACTTAAGTACAGATGAAAGTCATATATACAATCTAGTTGTAAAGAGATTTTTAAGTGTACTTCTTCCAGCATATGAATATGAGCAGACTACAATAAAGGTAGATATAAATGGTGAAATATTTACTGCAAAAGGAAATGTAACTAAGAGCAAGGGATGGAAGAAGCTTTATGAAAAAGATAATATATATGATGAAGAAAAGAATGTAGAGCTTCCAATTTTAAATAAGGGAGATATTCTACAGATTTCTTCAGTAGATATTGTGAAGAAACAAACTACACCACCAGCTAGATTTAATGAAGCAACACTTTTATCTGCTATGGAAAATCCTCAGAAGTATATAAGTATAGATAAAGATTCAGCTAAGACTCTTAATGAAACAGGAGGACTAGGTACTGTTGCAACAAGAGCTGATATAATAGAAAAGCTGTTCAATTCATTTGTAATAGAAAAACAAGGAAAAGATATAGTACCTACATCAAAAGGTAAGCAGCTTATTGAATTAGTTCCAAAGGAATTAAAGTCTCCGTTATTAACTGCAAAGTGGGAAAAGAGACTTGAAGAAATTGCTGGAGGAAAAGCAGATTCTCATAAATTTATAAAAGAAATGAAGAATTATGCCATAGCTCTTATTGAAGATGTTAAGGGTGGTAATGTAAAATTCCATCATGATAATCAAACAGGAAAAAAGTGCCCTAAATGTGGTAAATACATGCTTGAGGTAAAAGGTAAAAATGGAACAATGTATGTATGTCAGGATAGAAACTGTGGTCATAGAGAAAATATTGCAAGAATTACAAATGCAAGATGTCCTGAATGTAAGAAACGCTTAGAGCTTAGAGGACAGGGTGAAGGAAAGATATATGTATGTCCAGGGGCAAATTGTAATTTTAGAGAAAAAGCTTCAGTATTTGAAAAGAGATTTGATAAAAAAGGTAAAGTAGATAAAAGACAAGTCAATAATTATATGAAGAAGCTTCAAAAAGAAGCAGAGCAGGAGGAAATGAATGATAATCCTTTTGCAGCTTTATTAAAAGATTTTGGAAAATAAGATTAAATATTATTAAAAGCAGGAGAATTTTATATAAGCTCCTGCTTTTAATATGGCTTGAATTGTTATGATAATTAACAGTCATCATCGCAGTCGCAACAGTCACAGCAGTCACAGGAATTTTTTTTGCATCGATGTTTCTTATGACGATGCTTATTGTTTTCTGAAGCTGGGCTAGTCCCACTACAACAGTTAAAACAATTATCTATAGCATTATCAACCATTTTTTCTAGTAGGCATGAATAAGTACATACTAGCTGGCTGTTAGTGTTCATAAGATAATTTGTATTATATTGTGTTGTCCAAAAGTATAACAATATTAATAGTAAAACAAGAGATTGATATTGCCTAGAAATACAGCATAAACCTTGAAGACCATTTAATTGCCCAGCATCATATGCATTATCAATACATCCATTTAGTCCAAGACTGTTATTTAAATCATTTAAATCATCACTTAGATTATCAAAGTTATTATTTAAATTATCAAAGTTGTTATTCAAAGTATCAAAGCCATTATTAATATCATTATTTAGTTCATTAAAATTGCCTCGATTGTCCATTATTCACTCACCTTACGTATAACTCTATAATTTTATAGTATGTTAAAAGTTCAATAAGTTTAAAAAAAATATAAATATTTCATAATTTTAAGGAATATTTTATAGTATATGACGATATGAAGAGGCAGTTTTATTAATTCAGGAAAATGTTTATAAAGCAATTCTAGGAGAATGATCTTATGGAGATAAAAAATATAATTGATTTTAAAAATAAGATTATAAAGAAGAAAAATATTAAAGTTGATGATTATAAAATATATACGCCTGAAATAGTTAAGAAGTATAGAGAATGTTATAAATTCACAATGAAGGTTACAAAACATAGGGATAAAACAATGTTTATAATGTATAAAAGAGTTGAGGAATGGTATAGGAATGATAATATAGATTATAATATTGAAAAGATTCATATAAAATCAAAATTAGGCTCATATACCAGTGGAGGCTGTGGTATAGGAGCATCTCTTTTAGCCGGACTTACAGCAAGTGGCGTATTCTCTTATATGGATATCTGTATTAAGAAATTAGGACGATTTTCCTTGATGACATATGCTCTATTTGTACTTTTTTTAGGATTAAAAATTCTTCAAAATGAAGATGATAATGTAGAAATGTATAATATATTTTTAGCTGTTATAAATGATATTGAATCTAAATCCTAGGATATAAAGCTATAAATTTGAAATTTTAATAGGTATTATCAAGCATAAAACAATGTTTTTTACACAACCTAATATTATGGAAAGGAAGTGTTTAAAATGAGCAACTCAAATAACCGTAATTG
>DPOH01000092.1 GCA_003539755.1 Clostridium sp. | reverse complement strand
TCATCATTATTTATTACAATACCTGTTATGGATTGTCTATTATTCTTTCTTAAAAATTTTGTCTTCTGATTATTTATATTAAATCCTTCTTCTTTTATTATCTTAGAAATAATACCTATAATTTTACCAACATTAAGATCATCCTGGTTATTTTCTTTATCTGTATTTAAATTAATGTATTTATTAATTGCATTAAGAATAATATTTCCCTCTCCAAAGCTGAAGCTCATATCATCTGCATATCTTGAATATACCAATCCATATTTATCAGCAAGTCCTTTAAGACGTTTGTCTAATTTTGAACATATTATATTTGTAATCATAGGACTCGATGGTGCACCTTGTGGAAGTATTCTATCTGTGGTCTTTACATAGACTTTTTCTCCCTTAATTTCCATTTCCATTCGCTCGCAATATGTACATATCATAGCCAGCAGTGAAGATACATATCCACTATATCCAAGCTTTTGAAACATACCTCTTACTCTTTCAAATGTTATAGTAGGAAAGAAGTTTTCTAAGTCCATATTTATTAACAGTTCAACTTTATTATCTATATGTGATTCAGCTCCTGATACAACAGATTTTCCTTGTATAAATCCATTGGCAGATTCACTCACTTCAATTTTACATAAGATTTCATCTAAAATCTTTCTTTGAGAGTCTTTCAATATTTTTTTAGGAGCAGCAATATTACGTACTCCACCCTTTTTCTTAGGAATAGTATATCTTGTATAATTATCGAATTTAACTACATCTCTATGGTAAGTTAAAAATCTAAGCTGCCTATATTCAATTCCAAGAAATTGTGCTAGTTCTTTATCATCCTTAATTATAGGAATTTCATGCTCTTTAAGTTTTTCTTCATCTGTATCCTTTAAATAAAGCCACTTAGAATATCCTTTTCCTATATAAACTATATTTTCACTCTTATTCTTTTTCCATGCATCTGATTTTTCTTTCTTTTCAATTTCTCTTAGTATTTTAACTTCTTTACGTCTTTCAATTGATTCCTTCATTATAGTTTGAGCTACATCTTTTCTTATTTTTTCATAATCCCATGTATCATCATACTTCTTTTGAAGTCCTTTAAGTTTATTATTAATATCTTCTTTATCTTTACAAAGATCATTAATCTGATTTATTACCTTGTGGTATTTTTCAAGAAGTGCTTTTCTATTTTCATACTCCTCTTGTGTTTCACTTTTCTGTCTTTCATAAGGAGTTGGTAAATCCTTAGGCCAGAAGCCATATTCCTGCATTTTTAGTAATGTAAATTCCTTTTTACCCATTACAGATACAGCTTCTCTATAATTTTGTTTTCTATCTATATTATTTACATTGTTATCCATCATAGCAGTTTCTCCATTATATCATTGATTTTATATTCTTTACCTTTTTCAAGCTCTACCTTAAGAAACTTCGTAGCAATTAAATATAATGCTAAAATATGATCACATGGCTCTGAAATATTTCTTGCACCCTTTTTAAATGTTTTACAGTTACACTTTACATGTGTTATAGCACCATCTTCATCTATTGAAAGACTTGTATCAGTATAATCATATTCACGATCAAAATCTGGAGTTCTATAATACGACCATTTACCCTTTCTAGGATTTGGAGTCTTCATAGAATGAGTAAATTCATACTCACCTTCATCATTAACCTTTACTCTAAAATTATCAAGTCCTTCTTCTAAATGTTCCTGTACTTTCAATTCCACATCTGTAGTTTCATACATTTCTTCTGGAAGTTCTTCATTTATAAGCCTTCTAAATCTTATCTTGTCATTTATAGGATCAAAGTAACCTTCACCTTTTTTAAGAAGCCTTCCTACACCAGCCCTACATTCTGATTTTGAATTTTTGCTTAACTCAGCATATATTTCTTCCATTGAAAGAGCCCTTTTTTCTTTTAGAAGCTCATAGACTTTTGGATAATTTCCTTTACCAACAAATCCACCCATAATATTAAATGCCGTACCTTTAACCCAATCATTTGATGACCATGAAGTAAATCCAATTGTCATTTTCATAGTTCCCATATCTGCAATAATAAACTGAGGCATACCAAATCCTAATAACCTTATTTTAAAAGACTGTGCAAGATGAAGTATTTTTTCTATAACAAGCCATCTTCTTCTTCCCCATATTTTCTCTTCTCTTTTCTTTTCACCATCATAAACTGATTGAAGTACTAATGTTTCTTTAAATGGTTCAAAAAGTATTTTTATATTCTTTCCTGGCTCTAATATCCACTTCATATACCTTGGACTTTCCTTAGCCTTATGCCTTCTTAAAAATGCACATATATCATACATATCAGACTTTGTAATTTCTATATCAATTCCATTTAAACTAGCAGCCGCAGATACTTGATTGAATCCTTTAACCCATGTTTCAGGAAGATCTATCTTCTTTTCAACATGCTCAGGCATAACCCCTGTTTCAGCCGTAAATCCTTCTGGATTAACTGAAAGCTTAACTTCGTTATATGTTCTAAACCTTTCAATTTCCTTTGCAAGCTTGTAGCTGAAATCTATATTAGTAGTACCAAGCTTTGGTTCCTTTAAAAGTTCAAATTCATTCATATCTATTGAAAGACATCCATAGGTAGATTCATCTATTGAAAATGCTTCAAATGAAACTTGATCTTTATGCACTGTTATAACAGGATCAAGTACAAACCATAAATCATAATCCCTATCTCTAATAAATTTCCAAAAACTTCTTTCAAGATTGTTATAATCTTTCCATATATCATTTTCATCAATTTCTCTTTTTATTCGATTTCTTAATTTATAAAGTTCTTCAATCTTTTTATCTCTATCTTTAATTTCTTCAATAAGGCCATTCATATTTTCCTTAAGTTCATCTCTAACTTTTGGCATATACTGCTTATGAGTTATTATTCTTCTTTCAATTTCACCTTCAAGCCATTGAAAGAATTCAACTCTTTCCTTCTTTTTAGGTTTAGTATCTGAGATTACTATTTCTCTAAGCATAAGCATAGCATCTCTAAAAATAAGAGGATGTTTTAGCTTCCCTAAAAATGACACTTTTTCTTGACGACTTAAATCTGGACTCAAACCAAGAGTAGTATCACTTCCATTTTCGCTAGTGCACATTGAAGGGCTCGCATAACTATAATTAACTTTCATTATCTATCTTCCTCCTTTCTTATTTTAGCTAAAGCTACTAAAGCTTTTTCACTATCTTTTCTTATATTAGAACCACCTATATTTAATAAAAGATTTTCTACTTCATCTCTTGCATCATTATATTTAACTGCAAAATTATACAATGCATCATAAATGCAATACTTACTATTACGAACTCTATTTGGTAGCATTAACAAAGTTTTTGTATAATACATGAATAAATCCTTATTACCATATCCTAGACTTTCCAAAACACTATCAGTCTTATCAACAATATATGACTTAACCTTAGGTGATGTATGCTCCATCATCTGTAGTATAAATTCTGCTGGTACAAATTCTCCATAAATTTCTTTTAATTTCTCTAATCCAAACTCATATACCTTCTCAACTGGAGAATCTATTATGAATTTATGCATAGTTACTTTGGATTCATCCATTTTTTCAAATACAGCTTTTGCCTTTTCATTAAGCATTAAAACATCACTTTCTAAAAATAAAAGGATTGTAGAAAATCTCTTTTCTAACTGAACTTCATTAATATCTACTATTTCAAATAGTGTTTTTATTGATTTAGATGTACCATTTTCTAAAATAGTTATTATTGTAGAATCTTTTGGTACTTCATCTTTAGATATTGAAGAAATTAAGTTAAGTACCATATGAATTCTGTTACTTACTTTGTCTACTGGTTTTGAGTGTATATCTTCCATAAATGTTTTTATTTCAGAATATGAT
>DPOH01000275.1 GCA_003539755.1 Clostridium sp. | reverse complement strand
GTACTAAATGTAATTATTATGAATTAAGAAAAAAAGATATTATCTTATTTAATTCTAATGATATGCATCAGATAGAAACCATAGATGATTCTACTGTCTGTAGAATATTAATTTCATACAAAGTTCTTTCAGGGGCTATACAGAATGGAAATTATATATTTTATTGTAATTCTGTTTTGGACAAGATGAATTCCTATACACAACTACAGAAGATTATGAAAAGAATTGTATTCAGCTATTTAGGCCAGGAGCATAAGACTGAATGTCTGAGATATGGACTTGCATATGAACTTCTTGATAATCTTGTTGAGCATTTTCAGAAAGGTGATTATTATTTTAAATATAAAAAAGGTAATGAAGAAGATGAACAGCTTCAATATATTATAAATTATGTGAATTTGAACTTTCAAAATGGGATTCATCTAAGTGATCTTGCAGATGAGATGTATACTTCAAAATCTACTTTATCTAGGTTTATTAAAAAGAAGCTTGGTATTTATTTTAGTGAATTGGTAAATGAAGTAAGGCTAAATTATGCAGTAAGGGACTTAATAGAAACAGATAAAACCATAACAAAAATTTCTATAGATTGTGGGTTTTCTAATGCATCTACATTTAGTAAGGTATTTCAAAATAAATATAATCTTTCACCAACATTATATAGAAAACAGGAGATTGATAAAAAAAAATCGTCAGAAGAAGTAGTTGAAGATGATATAAAAACTACAAAACAAGAGATTTCATTATTTTATGAAGAGGAAGAAGGTAAAAAAGTATCAAGTAAGGAAGTTGATATTATAATTTCAGCGGGAAGAGGTAAAGAATATAAAAGATCTTGGGATAATATTCTTAATGCAGGTGCTGCATATAATCTTATATTTGCAAATGAACAGTCACATATAACATATCTTGTGGAACAGCTTAAATTCAAATACGTAAGGATATGGAATTTGTTTTCTGATAAATTAATGATACAAAAAAACACACATGACTATAACTATAATTTTAATTTGATAGATGTGATTTTGGATTTCCTTGTTAATAATAATGTAAAACCATTTATTGATTTTGGGAAAAGGCCTAATTGTGCAGTTAATACAGAAGGGGAAACAATTTATTATGAAGAAGAATATATTGAATTTAATAATATGAAAGAATGGAACAATATGTTCGAAAAATTTATTTCTCATATAATCAAGCGTTATGGAAAAAATGAAGTTGAAACATGGAAGTTTGAATTTTCATTGGATGTAAGACCTGATAGTTTTTATATAAAGGATTGTGAACAGAATTATGATGAATTGTTTGAAAATAGCTATAAACATATAAAAAAGCATATTCCAAAAGCAGAAGTGGGAGGGTTTGGAGTTGTTATGGAGATAAACTATGATGAACTTCTAGACTGGATGACATACTGTAACGAAAAAGACTGTATTCCTGATTTCGTATCTATATTATCGTTTCCTTATTTTCAAGTTGAGAAAAATGAAAAGTTTTATCCTAAAAGAGTTACAAACCACTCTGCAGTTGTTAACCAGGTTAAAAGTGTAAGAAATATTCTAGACAAAGATGGTTTTGAAAAATGTAAGCTTTATGTAACTGAATGTAATAATTCATTATCTAATAGAAATTATCTAAATGACAGCTGTTTTAGAGCATCATATGTGATTAATATGATTGATGAATTATGGGATATCCCAGATATGATGGGAATGTGGATGGGGTCTGATCTTGTAAGTAGTTATTATGATACTTCAAAAATTGTAACTGGTGGTAGTGGACTTATTACAAAAGATAAGATAAGAAAGCCGGTATTTTACTCACTGTTATTTTTAAATAAGCTTGGAAACAGATTTATTCAGAAGGGTAAAAATTATATTGTAACAACTAATGGAATGAATAGTTATTATATTTTATGTTTTAACTATAAAGAATATAGCTATGATTATTATATGAAGGATGAAAATACTATGGACATAAGCAGGTTGTCAAATCTTTTTGATAATGATGATGATTTGAAAGTAAATATAGAACTTAGAGGAATGCCTGAAAATCAGAAATTTATAATTAAAAGGCATATAGTAAATAAAGAACATGGAAGTATTCTTAATGAATGGAGTAAATTCCAGTTTGAAAAAGATATTGAGGGAAGTGATTTGAAACATTTAAGCGAAGTATGTATACCTGACCTTACAATGGAAAAACAGGTGGCTAAGGATAGTATTTTACGAATATCTCCAATATTAAAGAGCCATGAGATTTCAATGATTCACATATATGAAGATAATTAAAGAAACAGAATTAGTGCTTAACTAAAAAATCTAAGGAAATTAAGTTGAGAATCAGCAGTTTTTTTCATTGAGTTTTACACTTTCAGCTGATTTCATCGTGCTTTATACAAAGGGAGGATTGTATAACCTCTCTTTTCTTATAATCTTAAATGCAACAAATAATATACAATTTGTTGCATTTTTTTATTTATAAATTTGAGTTTGCAACTAAAAACATGTTTGTGGAACCTGAGAAAAGCTTTACACAAAAAAATACTGTATATTTAGAGCATAAAGTAAATCAAATAAAGATTTACTTGAAATAAAAAACGTACTGCGCAGAACATAGGGAAAAGATGAAGAAAATGAAAATGTTTATAGAAAAGATGAAGGGAATGAAAAAGTTTATATGAAACATGCAGAGTTACCAATGGAAGGAATCATAACCCCCAATAAAACGGAGACAATAGAAAAAACTTCAGACCCAAATAAGACAGAAGCAGATAACTTCTATGGAGAAGAATACTTCGCTAAGTATGGAAGTAAGAATAAAAAATTAGCCTCAAAATTAGCTGTTTACTGTTATGGATTTGGAGATTTAGCTTCACAGTTTATATGGACATTTGTAGGATCTTATCTAACTATATTTTACACCGATGTTGTAGGACTTACTCCTATCGTTGTTTCAGCAATAATGCTTGGGGCTCGTATATGGGATGCAATTAATGACCCAATGATGGGTGCAATTGCTGAACGTACTAGAACAAAATGGGGAAGATTTCGTCCATATATCGCATTTGGATGCCCAGCACTTGCAATATTCTCGGTGTTAACGTTTACTAGTCCCTTTGGAGGAAAGTCAACCTCTGGAGTCATATGGGCAGCCGTAACTTATATTGTAGCTGGAATGTTATATACATTAGTAAATATTCCTTATGCAGCATTATCAGGTGTTATGACAGAAGATTCAGACCAGAGAAATAAAATCAATACATCTAGAAATATAGGAATGAATTTAGGAATGATTATAGTAAATTCATGTTCTGCAGGATTGGCATTATATTTTTCTGGAAATGGGGCACAAGTAGCTAATGGTCATGGTTATATGATGACAGCTGTAGTGTATGGTATTATTGCAATTCCATTATTCTTCATTGTGTTTTTCACATCAAAAGAATATGTTGCTCCAATGAATAAGGTTTCAAAATTTTCTTTCAAAGAAACAATTGAAAACTTAGTTAAGAATAAATATCTTATGATCATAACTGCAATTATGGCTCTTCAAATGACAGCATTTATGGGAAGAATCGCAGTATGTGCATTTTACGTAATCTACTGTCTAGGTTCATTTACAATGATTGCATTAATTATGACAATTCCATCTATTGGCGCTGTAATTGGTTCATTATTTGTACCATATTTTGCAAAGAAATTTGGAAAAAGAAATGTACTTATGTATTCAATGATTATTCAAGCAATAGGACTTTTAGTAATATACTTTGCACCATTCGATAATATGAAAATGGTAATCATAGGATGCTGTATATTCGGTCTTTTCAATGTAGGATTCCCAATGAGTTTATCAATGGTAGCTGATTCAGTAGACTATATGGAACTTAAGTGTGGAGTACGTACTGATGGTACTGCATATGCAACATATGGATTAGCAACAAAATTAGGAAATGCACTTGGAGGTTCTATAGGAGTACTTTTACTTAGTGCCTTTGGATATGTAGCAAATGCTCGTCAAACAGCACATGCACTTGTAGGAATTAATATAGTAGTTAATTTAATACCAGCATTATTATTCATAGGAGCAGCTTTATTATGTCTTCTATGGAAAATGACTGATGCACAAGCTGATGATATTAGAATAGCATTAGCAAAAAGACATAATCATGCAGAATAATTTAATTTTAGATTATATCAATTATTAATTTTTAAATATATACAACAATAAACACAAAATAATTACATAAACAATGGAGGTAATAAAAATGAAAAATGGTAAATTACAAGTAGCAGTAATAGGATGTGGAGGAATTGCAAATCAAAAGCATTTTCCAGCATTAACTTCTCAAAAGGATAAATGTGATATAGTTGCATTTTGCGATATTATCGAAGAACGTGCAAAGAAAGCAGCTGAAAAATATGGTGCTGAAGATGCTAAAGTTTATACAGATTATAAGGAATTATTAAAAGATAAAGATATAGATGTTGTACACGTTTGTACACCAAATGTAGCACACTGTCCAATTACAGTAGCAGCATTTGAAGCTGGAAAACATGTTATGTGTGAAAAACCAATGGCTGCAACTACAGAAGATGCTCAAAAGATGATGGATGCATGGAAGAAATCAGGAAAGAAATTTACTATAGGATATCAAAACCGTTTTAGAACAGATGCACAAGCTTTAAAACGTGCATGTGAAGAAGGAAAACTTGGAGATATATACTTTGCTAAAGCTCATGCAGTTAGAAGAAGAGCAGTTCCAACTTGGGGTGTATTCCCAGATAAATCTAAACAAGGTGGTGGTCCATTAATAGATATCGGAACTCATGCTTTAGATATTACATTATGGTGCATGGATAACTATGAACCAGAAACTATTACTGGATCTGTATTTGAAAAGTTAGGACATCTTCCAGAAGCAACTGAAGGAAATATGTTTGGACCATGGGATCCTAAGACATATGAAGTAGAAGATTCTGCATTTGGATATATCAAAATGAAAAATGGTGCAACAATATTCTTAGAATCATCATGGGCATTAAATGTAAAGGATTCAAGAGAAGCAGCAACAACTTTATGCGGAACTAAAGCAGGAGCTGAAATGATAGGTGGAATGAGCCAAGAAGGATATGATTTAGTATTCAATGAAACAACTGGTGGTGTACTTACTGAAGAACATATCTCAGATGCTGGAGCTATTGCATTCTTCGAAGGTTCTACAGGTGGAACTCCAGAAGTTAAGGAATGTAAACAATGGTTAGAAGCAATTATTGAAGACAAAGAACCATTAGTTAAGCCACAACAAGCCTTTGTAGTAACTGAAATATTAGATACTATTTATAAAGCAGCTAGAGAAAATAAAGAAATAAGATTAGACTAAAATATTTTAAACACAATTAACAACTATAAATAGAAATTAGAAAATTAAGTTTTTAATGCTTGCAAGATTTAATATATATGCCTTTTAGAAGATAAGCAATCCGTTAAATGGTTTGTATTATAAGAATAAGAGATAGCATTTTATAATTTATTGAGATTGAGATAATGTTTAGCGAAAAGCAAATCAGCTAAAAAGGTGTATATATTGAATTACGAGCAACATAGAGAGGGGAAAAGTAAAATGAAATTGGGATTTGTATCAGCAATATTAGATAAAGCAAATTATGAAGAAATGATGGACACTGCAGGAGAATTAGGATTTGGATGTGTTGAAGTAGCATGCTGGCCACAAGGAAAAGCTGAACGTCGTTATGCTGGAGTAAGCCATATTGATATAGAAAGAGTTTTAAAAGATGATGCATATGCAAAACATATTTTAGATTATGCGGAAAAGAAGAATGTTCAAATCTCAGCATTAGCATATTATCCAAACACTATGGACCCAGATTTAGAAAAGAGAAATGCTGCAGTAGAGCATTTAAAGAATGTAATAAGAGCCAGCAGTAAATTAGGAATTAACATGGTTACATCATTTATAGGACGTGACCAATCAAAGACAGTCGAAGAAAATTTAGAATTAGTAAAAGAAGTATGGCCTCCAATTATTAAATTAGCAGAGGAATTAAAAGTGAAAGTTGCAATCGAAAATTGCCCTATGTTATTTGGAGTGGATCAATGGCCAGGTGGACAAAATCTTATGACTACACCAAGCTTATGGAAAAAGATATTTGAAATATTACCAAGTGATTATTTTGGAATAAACTACGATCCATCTCACTTTGTATGGCAGATGATTGATTATATAAAACCAATTTACGAATTTAAGGATAAGATTTTCCATGTACATTATAAGGATATTAAATTATTCCCAGATAAATTAAACCAAGTTGGTATCATGGCATATCCATTAGAATTCATGTCACCAAAGCTACCAGGTCTTGGAGATGTAGATTGGGGTAAATATGTTAGTGCATTAACAGACATTGGATATGATGGACCAACATGTATTGAAGTTGAAGATAAGGCTTTTGAAGGAAGCGATAAAAAAGTAATAGATAGCTTAAAGATAAGCAAAAAATATATGGAACAATTTGTAATATAAATAAGAGAGGATGATTTAAATGTCTAGAATTAAAACAGCAGTTAGTTTATATAGCTTACAAGATGAATATTTAAATAAAAGAATGAATTTAGAAGATATTATGCATTTCGTAAAAGAAATAGGGGCAGAAGGAATAGAAATATTACCAGACCAAATGCTTAAAAATGCACCAGATATAAGTGATGAAACTGTAGAAAAATGGAATAAAATTATTGCTGAAACAGGATTAAAACCAGTTATTTCAGATGTATTCTTAAATACAAACCTTTATAAAAATCGTACACTTACACATAGAGAATGCGTAGATTTATTAATAAAGGAAATTAAACAAGCAGATAAGCTTGGAATTAGACTTATACGTTTTGTATCAATGGTTCCTTACTGGGTTCTTGAACCATTATTACCTTACTGTGAAAAATATAATGTTACAGTTGCATTAGAAGTACATGCAGGTATGGCATTTGATATTCCAGAAACAAGAGAATTTATAGATGAAATGAAGAGACTTAATTCTCCTTATGTAGGTCTTGTAATTGATACAGGTATTTTCTGTAGAAGATTCCCAAGAGTAGTAAAGAGATATGAATTGAACAATGGTGCAAGCCAAGAAATGTTTGATTATGTTGATAAATTATTTGAAAAGGGTACTGATCTTCATAAAGAATGTAGAGAAAACGGTGGAAAATTCCCAGAAGGCTTTGTAAAAGCAATGAAGACTAAAGAAGACCACATGTTTGGACCATTATGTGATGGATATGAAAACTATCCATATGAAGTATTAGATGAATATATGCCATATATTAAGCATTTCCACTTTAAATTATTTGAAATGACTGAAGAAGGTCCTGAATATTCAATGGATTATAAGGGATTATTAAAATATCTTCACGATCATAACTATGATGGATATGTAGCAACAGAGTATGAAGGTAACAGATTTACTCTTCCAGGAAAGAACGTTGTTGAAAAAGAACAAGTTGCTGCAAACATAAAATATATAACAGAATGCTTAAAAGAAATCCAAGGGTAGGAGGAAATAATAATGTTTGATAATAATGTTTTTATAGATAATAGTTGTGCTAATGTGGTAAGAGATGGAAAAGTAATTGGATATGAAATGAAAACTAATATTACTTACTATCGTGGAATTCCACTTTCAATGATTGAATATGTTCATGTAGCTGAAGATGGAAATAACGTAAATGATGAAGATATAAGAATTTCTATAGATAATATAGACTGGTTTACATTAAAAGAAGCTGAAACAGTTACTTCTTATAAATGGGAATACGGTGAACCACTTTTCGTAAGAGTATTAAAAGATGGTGGATTAAGCAAAGGTGAACATAAGATTAAACTTACTGTTGCAACAAGAACTGCATATATTCCAGTACCATTAGAAGGTAATAAAGAAAGAAAAGTAATAATTGCGTAAGTTATAAGCTGATAAAAGCTGAAGTTTATTTGGGGAAACATAGGTAAGTGATAAAGAGGTTTACCCTCTAATAGTCATAAGTAAGAATGGTTAAAAGCAGTATTTTATAAAATAATGTATTAAAGAGGAGAGTTAGTAATGGCAAAGAAAAAAGTACTTGGTATTTCATTTGGAAGAAAAATGAGCAATACTGAAGTTATGATAAAACAAGCACTTTTAGAATGTGAGGAAGCAGGATTTGATATTAAATTTATCCGTGCAGATGATTTAAATATTCATATATGTACAGGATGCATATCATGTGTTATTGGTATGACAACTGGAAGAGGAAAAGGAGACTGTGTATTAAAGGATGATTTCCATATAATTGATGAAGCTATCATGGAAAGTGATGCAGTTATTGTTGGATCACCAGTATATGAAATGACACCAACAGGAAACTTTAAAGTTGTATGTGACAGAATAGGACCATCTCATGATATTTCATTTAGAAAGACAACATATGACCAAGGTTTAGCTGAAGGAAAAGATAAGAGTCGTTTACCTGATGAAAGAAGCTTTAAGAAGAGAGTAGGAGCACTTGTTGCAGTCGGTGGTGCTATGACAGAAAACTGGGTTACATTCGCACTTCCTACAATGTTTGCATTCCCTATGTCACTTGGAATAGATGTAATAGATACTTATAAGTACTATGGAGCAATGGCATATGAACATGTTTTAGGAAATGAAAAGGTAATGAACAGAATGAGCAGCCTAGGAAAACATATTGTAGAAGCATTAAATGCTGAAACTGAAGAAGAACGTACAAAATGGCGTGGAGATCATCAAGGAATATGCCCAGTATGTCATAATGATATGTTAACAGTATCATATAAAGGAATGGAAGTAGAATGTCCAACTTGTGGAATAATAGGACAATTAAGAACTGATAATGGAGAAATTAAAGTTGATTTCCCTAAAGAACAAATTGCAAGATCAAGAATGACTTATGCAGGTAAGTTAGAACACTCAACAGAAATCAGAACTTGTGCAGTAGGACCTGGACAAATTCCAGATTTAAAAGAAAGAAAACAAAAATATTTACACGTTGGTGAATAAAGAAGATGGAGGCTGATATTATGGAAGATATAAGAATTGGTATTATAGGACATGGCTTTATGGGCCATGAACATGAAAAAATGCTTACAAAAATGGATGGAATAAAACTTGTAGGCTTTTCAGATAAAGATCCAAAACAATTAGAGGATGTAAAAGAAGGATTAAAACGTTATTCAAGTAATGAAGAATTAATAAATGATCCAGAGGTACAGGTTGTTCTTATTGCGGCCAATAATAATCAGCATCATGATTTAGTTATTCAAGCTGCAAGAGCAGGAAAAGACATTATATGTGAGAAACCAGTAGCTATGACAGTTGCAGAACTTGATGATATGATTAAGGTGGTTAATGAATGTGGCGTTAAGTTTACAGTACATCATCAAAGACGTTTTGACCAAGATTTCCGTATTACTAAAGAAATTTATGACCAAAAATCTTTAGGCGATGTATACATGATAAAAAACAGTCTTTACGGATTTAATGGAAATATGCATGACTGGCATGTTTATAAAAAAGAAGGCGGTGGAATGCTTTATGACTGGGGTGTTCATTTAATAGATCAAGTATTATGGATGATGCCAAATGCAAAAGTAAAAACAGTCTTTGCAGACCTTCGTAATATAATCAACTTTGAAGTTGATGATTACTTCAAGATATTATTAAAGTTTGATAATAATATAATGGCAGAAATAGAACTTGGAACTTATCTTCTTACAGATAAGAAACAAGATAAATGGTTTGAACGTCATTGGCTTATGAGCGGTAATAAAGGTACTTCATATGTAGATGGATTTGAACCTGTTGGAAAAATCACAAGAACAACTCACTTATTAACAAATGTGAAAGGTTCTCGTACTATGACAGCAGCAGGTCCTACTAGATCATTTGGACCACCAACTGAAGGAACACTTGTATTTGAAGATGTACCAGAAGTAAATACATGTCATGAAGATTACTTCAAAAACTACATTAAAGCATACCATGGTGAAGAAGACTTCTTAGTTAAGATTTCAGAAACAAGAAGAGTTCTTAAACTTATGGAAGCTGTAAGGGAATCTGCAAGAACAGGAAAATCTGTAGATTTTGAATAAAATATAATTGAAAAAATAAAGGTGTTATATTAAAACAGTTTAAAATAATATAAAAAATATGCCTTCTTTATAGTTAAATCATGAAATTAAAAAATGTTTACTATAAGGAAGGCGTTTGTAAAAGAACTTAAAATAATCTAAGTTTTCATCCACACTAGATCTATAATCAGTGCCGATGGATTTATACTTTACGCATCCTCTATTTTTATGACCATTATTGTATTTTGGCTTTATAAAGTTTTTTAAATATTGCTTTCCATCTTTATGCATAGCTAAGCCTACTTGGCATAGCGGGTTACCGCAAGATAGTGTTTCTATATTTTTTGTATTGCGTTTATTCTTTCCTATAAAGGCTTTACTATGTACTCTATCCTTAATATAATTATAATTTGCTCTTGAATCAAACCCTTTATCGGCCAATAAATTAGAATTTTTGTCTTTTATATGACGTTGAAATACGCTGTATGATGGTAATTTTTTTGTAATGTCGAACCCGCATAGCTGGGCGATTTTAAGATTAGAATATAAAAAATCACGTAGCAAAGTTATTTCTCTAAAATGTTCACAATTCATCACAATAAATGCTCTTGTCAGAGCATTGTGTGAATAGCCTATAGGCCCACGTTTTGATTGAATAAATTCAGGAATTGATGATAAATCAATACAATCAAAAAGTGTTTGATAAAAATCAATTACTGGTTGTGATATAAGTAAATCAACTATGTTAAAAATCTCTTGTCTTTGTATCATTTGTTAATACCTCCGTTAGTGTAACTAATTAGTTTATGTATCTATAATTAGTTTTATCCAAAGAGGTACAAAAGATACCAGGAAATTTGAGTGAGACAAAAATCATGGCTTTTCGAAGCCTTGATATATAAGGGTTAAGAAATATGATTAACCCTAGAGATAAATTTAAAAAAGGTGATGAATTAATTAAATTTAATATAGAGAAAATAAAAGAGGCTGGTTATGACGTTACAACACCAGTGATAATAACAAATAGTGAACATTATAAAGAAGTTTCACATACTAATAGTTTGGCAGTAAAAGAAGGCGAGGTTTTATTAAGTGTGCAATAATTATATTTTTAAAGATGATTTTTTATGGGGAGCATCTAGCGCTGCAAATCAGGTTGAAGGAGCATGGAATGAAGATGGGAAGGGAATCTGCGTAGCTGATATCCTTGCCACAGATTTTAATTCGGGAATGCGTAAAGAAACAGATGGAATTATAGAAGGAGAATATTATTCTTCACATAAGGCCAGTGATTTTTATCACAGATATAAAGAAGATATAAAAATGATGGCTGAAATGGGTATGAAAGCATATCGTATGTCAATTGCATGGACTAGAATTTACCCTAATGGTGATGATGCGAAGCCAAATGAATCAGGGTTAAAATTTTATGATGATGTATTTGAAGAATTAGCTAAATACGGAATAGAACCAGTAGTAACTATTTCACACTATGAACCACCTTTAAACTTAGCTAAAAAAGGAGGCTGGTCTAAACGTGAAATGATTGACTATTACATAAAGTATTGTGAGACTATATTTAAACGATATAAGGACAAGGTTAAGTACTGGATCACTTTCAATGAAATAAATTGCCTGTTAGTACCTTTTGGAATCATGACTGCTGGTGGAGTTTACATGAGAATGAATTCACCAAAAAATACTCTTCAGTTAAGGTATCAATGCTTGCATCATCAGTTTGTTGCAAGTGCAAAAGCAGTTAAATTAGCTCATGAAATAAATCCGGATTTCAAGGTGGGATTAATGAGTGCTTCAATGTGCAATTATCCATTAACATGTAATCCAAAAGATGTATTTGCAGCTAAAATTCAGGATCAGATAATGAATATGTATTGTTCAGATGTAATGATAAGAGGATATTATCCTAATTATTCAAAAAGATATTTTGATGAGAATAATATTGTTCTGGATATAAAAGAAGAAGATTATAATGTTTTAATAGAAGGAACAGTTGATTTCTATTCATGTAGTTATTATATGACAAGCTGTGTAAGCGGCATAGGTGAGGGGGAAGCAGCTGGAGTAGGTAAGGCAGCTGGAAATCTGATTTCAGGATTGAAGAACAAGTATCTTGAAGCATCTGAATGGGGCTGGCAGATTGATCCTCTTGGATTCAGATATTTCTTGAATAATGTATATGACAGATATCAAATTCCTATAATGGTAGTTGAGAATGGCTTAGGAGCACGTGATGTAGTAGAAGATGGGCAGATTAATGATATTTATCGTATTAATTATTTAAAGGAACATATAAAAATGTTGAAAGAAATAATGTTAGATGGGGTTGAAGTAATTGGATATATGCCATGGAGTGCTATTGATCTTGTTGCCTTATCTACGGGAAGTATAGAAAAGAGATATGGATTTATATATGTAGATGCTGATAATCATGGAAATGGAACATATAACCGCATTCCTAAAAAGTCATACTACTGGTATAAGAAAGTTATCGAATCTAATGGAATGAATTTAGAATAAATTTTATAGTCATATAAATAAAATAATAAAATAAGCTTTCCCAAGATTGATGATATTAAAAATGGAAGTAAAAGAAATTTTAAGTGAAGAATTTATTGGAGTAAAAAATAGAATTTGGAATTAAATAAATACGAATATATTTTTTATTACTAAGTAAAAAACTTTATGATGTGTAAATCATGAAGTCTTTTGTTATATTATTGCTTAATATGAAGTCTATATAGACAGTAAGTATAAAAATCCATATATTAATACAGAAGATATATTTATATGTGTACATTCTGATAATAAATCCTTAAAATGGTTTATAATATAATTAGTTAAAAAATTTATATAAGTATCTATTAAGGAGGCAATATAAATTATGGTACATATAGAAATAAGCAAAGAAATAAAAGAATTATGGCCACAAGTTACACTAGGAGTAATTCAGGGAAAGGTAAAGGTAGAAGATAGCTGTGAAGCTTTATTAAGTGATATTGATAGCTACTGCAATACATTACGAAATGAATTGAAAATTGAAGATTTATCATCTGAAAAGCCAATTAAAGATGGAAGAGAAGCATATAAAATTAAATAGGGCTGTTGATGGAGCTACTTATAAAGGCGTTGGTAAAGCAGAATTAAATATAGAACATCTTCCAGTTTTAACAGATGATAATGGCCCATTTGGAAGTCCTACAAGTGATAGTGAATGTGCTATGATTGGAGAAGCTTCAAAAGAAATTATTATGTGCATTTACTCATTTAGTGGATATGAGGGAGTGGAAGAGTATTTAAATAGTGCCAGAGAGTTATTAGAAAAGTATGCTCATGGCAGTGATTTTGAAATAAGAATAATAAAATAATATTATTTCATATTTAAACCTTGCTATATAAATGAGGCTATAGCAGGGTTTATTCTATGTTTAAATTTATAACTAGTTTGATAACAGGTTAAAAACACTATTGAATATAATTTTTGAAATTGGTAATATATACACAAAAAGAATTAAATTAGAAATAAGAAGTATAGTTTATTGTTAAGGTGGTTTCTATTTACTATCTTGTGAAAACGGTATACAAAAAAGTGTATATGATAGGAGGATATTATAATGTCAAAACTACAAGAGAATTTTCTTTGGGGAGGAGCAGTAGCAGCTCACCAATTAGAAGGTGCTTACAGAGAAGGTGGAAAAGGAATTAGTGTTGCGGATGTAATGACAGCTGGAGCAAATGGAGTAGAACGTAAGATCACAGAGGGAATTATAGAAGGCGAATATTATCCTAACCATGAAGCTATTGATTTCTATCATCATTATAATGAAGATATTGCTCTTTTTGCAGAAATGGGATTCAATATCTGCTAGAACTGGTGAAATGAGGAAGAATTATGGATTTATCTATGTAGATAAGGATAATGAAGGTAACGGAACACTTGCAAGATCTAAGAAGGAATCATTTAATTGGTATAAAAAAGTAATTGAATCAAATGGTGAAATTTTATAAATAGAAAGTCCAATAATAAATTATTTTTTTAGAAACAATTTTAGTAGCTGTATAAATAAGCATGTTGAAAATACACTTGATATGAGTTTTAGAAAAAATATTAGAAGTTAGCTATAAGATAGAAGCTAAAATAAGAGTAAGATATGAATATAAAATATCTTACTCTCTATATTTTAGTCTTTAATTATATAGTAGCAAATTCTAAGTTTATTTTGTCATAAAAAACATTTAGTTTCGTTTATTATAAGCTTGTTCTTCTGATAATTCAAATTTAATTAACTTTGAGCTAGTAAGGTCTTCATGGAATAAGTTGAATTTATTTATTTGGTTATTTCTATAAGTTGTAGCGTAGTAATTGCCTGAATTTGCACACATAGCTGTTGTATATAAAGTATAGAAATAAATTTTTGAGTCTGGAAGGAATAGAGCTGTTTCATCTTTTTCTGAGACGTTTTGTAAAATTTTATAAACATTAAGGATACCTTCTGACTCATTAGATGCATTTTTAATACTTTGACGTAAAAGAGCTGCTCTTATAAAACGAGAACTTGGTGAAAAATCTCCAGGAAACCTTTTGCTGTTAAAGATTGTTATATCGAAAGGTAAATAGGGTTCTAAATTGTTTAGATGCTTATAATATAGTGGATCATTGGTTAAAGTACCTATTGAATCAGTATAAATTTGAAGTCCTAATTTAGTTTTTTCAATAATAACAGATTTTCCTGATTTATCATTGATAATCCAATGTAAAGTAATAGGAAAACTTAATTCTGTGTACATTGAGTCTAAAATATTAAGAGATGAAATATTACGAAGTACATCATCAACAGAAGAAAATTGAGAAAGTATCCAAAGAACGATATCATAAGATTCTAAGTTTATTTTTCCCTCTTCATATGGAGAATATGATGAATCATTTAACCAAAGTGTAGCACACATAAGTCCTTTTTCATTAACACCATCTACAAAAATTGGATGTTCTATAATAGGAAACTCTACTGCTAGTCCGATAAAAGCAAATTTAGAATCAAAGTGTTCAGAAGATGATTTTGCTGTCCATTCATAATTTCTAGGAGCAACAATAACCTTATACTTTTCACTTACTGACCAATCAAAGGTTCTACCAAGAATCACATCATTGTTATTTGTATTAATTGTAATGCTAGTACACATATAAAACACTCCTTAAGTAGTAAACTCAAATTTGTGATTTGATTTGATTCACTTACTCGGCGAATGACTGTGAGTTGAGTTTACTTTTTTTGGTTAATATAATATATGCAAAGAATATGGTAAGTGTTAAATTATTTAGAAGGATAGTACTGTTAGCAAATGGTGTAATTACATTCTTTTTATCAGCAATTATACTGGTATACACAATAGAATTGTATATTGATGTATATAAAAAACAACTTGTTTTTTTATAAAACAAATTACTAGATTATAGAACTTGTTACAAAATCATCTGAAAACGACATCAAAACCCCAAAACATGATATTATTATGTCAGATACTTAATTAACCATAATTTTATAAGGAGTGTAATATATGGAGAACAATATGAATAGATTTCCAGAAGGATTCTTATGGGGAGGAGCTACAGCTGCAAACCAATGTGAAGGTGGATATAATGAAGGTGGAAGAGGTCTTGCTAATGTAGATGTAATTCCACATGGAGAAGATAGATTCCCAGTTATGGCTGGTAAAAAGAAAATGTTTGAGCTTGATGATGTACATAATTATCCAGCACTTGAATCAATAGATATGTATCATAGATGGAAAGAAGATATAGCTTTATTTGCTGAAATGGGATTTAAGACATACCGTCTTTCTATTGGATGGAGCAGAATTTTCCCAAAAGGTGATGAATTAGAACCAAACGAAGAAGGTTTAAAATTCTACGAAGATATATTCAAAGAATGTAGAAAGTATGGTATAGAACCACTTGTTACAATAACTCACTTTGACTGCCCAATGCATTTAATAACTGAATATGGCGGATGGAGAAATCGTAAGCTTGTAGAATTCTATGAAAGATTATGCCGTGCAATATTTACAAGATACAAGGGATTAGTTAAATACTGGCTTACATTCAATGAAATAAACATGATACTTCACTTACCATTCATGGGAGCTGGAATCTGCTTTGAAGAAGGAGAAAAAGAAGAAGAAATCAAATATATAGCTGCTCATCATGAGTTAGTTGCTAGTGCATTAGCTACTAAGATTGCTCATGAAATTGATCCAGAAAACAAGGTTGGATGTATGCTTGCAGCAGGAAATACTTATCCAAATACATGTAACCCTAAGGATGTATGGCAATCAATAGAAAGAGACAGGGATTCTTATATGTTCATCGATGTTCAAGCAAGAGGAGAATATCCTTCATATGCACTTAAGAAATTTGAAAGAGAAGGAATCAAAGTTAATATAACTGAAGAAGATAAGAAGTTACTAAAAGAAAACACTGTTGATTTCGTATCATTCTCATACTATGCATCAAGACTTACAAGTGCTGATGAAGAATTATTAAAGAAATTAAGAGAAGGAAATGCTGCTGCATCATTAAAGAACCCATACTTAACTGAAAGTGAATGGGGATGGCAAATAGATCCACTTGGATTCAGAATAACTATAAACTCAATCTACGACAGATACCAAAAACCATTATTCGTTGTTGAAAATGGACTTGGAGCTGTTGATACAGTAGATGAAAACGGACAAGTTAATGATGATTACCGTATTGAATACTTAAGAGAACACATAAAAGCTATGAGAGACGCTGTAGTAATTGATGGTGTTGACTTAATGGGATATACTTCATGGGGATGCATAGACTTAGTATCTGCAAGTACTGGTGAAATGAAGAAGCGTTATGGATTTATCTATGTAGATAAGGATAATGAAGGTAATGGAACATTAAAGAGAAGCAAGAAGAAATCATTTGACTGGTATAAGAAAGTAATTGCTACTAATGGAGCAGATTTAGATTAATATATCTGATTTAATATTAATATTATAAGATATTTTGGTAATTTTAATTGAATAGTTTTTAAATTAGGCTACAATTTCATATAATTACCTTAATTGTAAATAAACGCTGTCGGATAAGTAAGATTATCTGATGGCGTTTTTTATGTAGAATAAAGTTTAGTATTAATTAACTCTATGTTTGTTTAATAAGGAACAAATGTATAAAAATAAGTTAAATGTAAATATTATATTACCACTAATATACCTCTAGGTGATACAATGTGTAATATAAATAATTATATTAAAATTAAATATCAAAAGAGGAGGAGTTTTATGGTGATTGGAGGTATTAAGGCTATTCTATTTATTGTGGCAGTTATCCTTGTTGTGGGTATTATAGGGGCTTATAGCTACCATTTTATAAGAAGAATAGTAAATCTTATATTGAAAAATAAGAGTTCAAGATATAAGAAAATATTAAGTATAATTCTTGCAGTAGCATTAGTTATTTCGCTTATAGCCTTATTTGGAGTGTGGTCAGTAGCAGTTCTGTATGTTTTATTATTTTCAATTTTTGTGGACATAGTGTACTTCATAGTATGTAAAGTTTCAGGAAAGAAAAATAAAACTTGTGAAGTTATTTATAGGAGTGGAATTATTCCAATTCTTATAGGAGTAATTATGACAAGTTATGGATATTACAATATGCATAGAGTTGTTGAAACAGACTATACAATTTATACAGATAAAAATATAAGAAGTGAAGGGTATAAAATAGCATTTATTTCAGATCTTCATTATGGAGTTAATATGGATGGAAAGCAGCTTGAAAAATATTGTGAAGATATTGAAGCTCAAAATCCTGACATAGTTATTTTAGGTGGAGATATTGTTGATGAAAATACTTCGCGTAAGGGCATGTATGAAGCATTTGATGAATTATCTAAGATAAAGAGTACATATGGAACTTTTTATGTATATGGAAATCATGATAAAGCAACTTATGCAAGAAAGCCAAACTTTACTGAAGAGGAATTAGATAATGCAATAAAGGATTCAGGGATAAAGATTCTTGCAGATGATTCTGTTACAATAAATGATCAGATTACTGTGACAGGTAGAAAGGATAAATCCTTCCGTGGAGATAATTTAAGAGAGCCAATAGATGAGCTTATAGTAAATACACAAGCTGATAGTAATAAATATAATATTTTAGTAGATCATCAGCCAGGTGATTTTGATGAAACAGATAATGCAGGTTATGATGTAATGCTTTCAGGACATACTCATGCAGGGCAAATATGGCCAGGAGGATTGTTTATTAAGACATTTATAAAAGATACTTTATGCTATGGGCATGAAAAGTTTAATAACTTAGATATTATAACTTCATCAGGTATGGCAGGATGGGGGATACCTGTAAGAACTGAAGAAAACTGTGAATATATTATTCTGGATATTAAGCCTGAGTAAGTTTAGAAACATGTATTAATCTAAATTCTTATAAATAAAGAAATAGATTTTTAAATCAAGAAAATCATAATTTAATTAGAAACTAAAATACTTTCGCAGTTTGTTGCGAAAGTATTTTTTTTCTTAATTAAATACAAGTTGTACTAATAGCATATAAAATATTGTTCCACCAGCAATAGAGAGGAGCATATTGCGTTTCCAAATATGAAGTACTATTACAAAAAGTCCTGCTGTTATTTCTGGAATGCTGTGAGGTTTAGAAAGAAAATTTATATTTTTGAATGAATATATTACAAGCATTCCTAGGGCAGCACCTGGAAGTACCTTGCCTAAGTATTTAATATAATCTGGAGCAGGTCTTTTGGAGCTGAATATTACAAAGGGAACAAAACGAGTAATCATAGTTCCCAGAATTACTACTGAAATTATTATAATACTTTCTGCTAACGACATTGATATTTTTCCTCCTCTTCAGTGATTTCTTCATTTTCAATAGGCTTGTCGATATGCTTTCTTGCAAGTGTAAGTACTAATAATATGCATATCATAGATGGAATTATAAAATTATCTCTTTTAAATAAAATAAGACAGATTATAGAAATAAAAAGCCCTGTTATTGAACTGAAATGTTTTTCTTCCTTAAGCCATTGTTCAAGGAATATTACTATGAAGAGGGCAGTCATTACAAATTCAATTCCATTTGTATTAAAAGTTATGAATGAGCCAAAGAATCCACCAATAGTAGCACCAGCAACCCAATATAAATGATTTAGAAGAGTTACAAAGAACATGAACCACCCCTTGTCCACGCCTTTAGGAATATTTGCAGTGTAATTAATAGAAAAACTTTCATCACACAAACCGAAAATAAGATAAATTTTTTTCAACCCAAGTTTTCTATATTTATCAAGCATTGAAATACCATAGAACAGATGACGTGCATTAACCATAAGAGTCATAATAAATGCCCCTAAAGGATCAAATGGAGCAAGTAAAAAGCCGACAGTAACGAATTCTACAGAGCCTGCAAATATAAGTAAGCTCATAAGCATAGGATAAATAGGATTAAAACCAGAAGTATTCATATACAATCCATAAGCAGCACCTAAAAATAAAAAGCCTGCTAAAATAGGAATTGTATGTGGAAAAGCAGCCTTAAATGCTTTTTTTAATTTATTGCTATTGCGCATATATAAATACACCCCCTTGTATTACTTGTTAGTGTATGCATGTTAAACATACACTTTTTTTTTTTTATTTCTATTTTAATGGTGGTCTCTTATACACATTTGATTTTTCTTTT
>DPOH01000007.1:2384-4040 GCA_003539755.1 Clostridium sp. | reverse complement strand
ATATATAAATGATTTAGTTAGAGAATTGGCTAAGAAGCATGGATTATCTTTATAAGAAACACAGAATATGACTTATCAATATTAATAGTATATGACAAATAAAGAAGGTGTATTTATGGATGTATATCAATTACCTGATGATCTTATATTTCCTAATCCTGAATTAAGTGATGAAGATGGTCTTTTAGCAGTTGGAGGAGATTTATCAATAGAAAGACTTGTTCTTGCATACTCTAATGGTATTTTTCCCTGGTATAGCAAGGGGGAACCTATACTATGGTGGTGTCCCAAACCTAGATTTATACTAATGCCTGAAGATATTAAAATATCAAAATCTATGAAAAAAATAATACGAAAAGGTGAATTCAAGGTTACTTTTAATAATGATTTTGAAGGCGTTATTGAAAACTGTAAATCTATGAGAGAAAATGAAGAAGGTACTTGGATTACAGAAGAAATGAAAAAGGCTTATATAAATTTACATAAAGAAGGATATGCTCTAAGTGTTGAAACATATTTAAATGGAGAACTTGTAGGTGGGCTTTATGGAGTAGTACTTGGCCGATGTTATTTTGGTGAGAGCATGTTTTCAAAAGTAAGCAATGCTTCAAAAATTGATCTTATTACATTAGCTCAGAAGCTACAAGAACTTAATTTTGAATTTATTGACTGCCAGGTATATACGGAACATCTTGAATCTATGGGAGCCAAGATGGTTGAGTGGGATGAATTTAAAGCTATGATTGATAGAGGATTAAGTAGTTAAGATTGATTTGACTATGATTGGTAAAACCGTATCTTTGTGATACGGTTTTTTAGAACATTGCAGTAGTAGTATTATTATCTACATTTGTACTATCAGGGGATGAATTAGTTGGTGGATTATAGGCATGAGTATCTGTAACCATACTGTCTATTGTATCCTTGATTTTTTGCTGCATTCTATTAAAATCATCATTTTCAGAGCTGAATTGATTGTACATAATATCACTTCCATATTCAAATATTCAATATTAGTATTACCATTTTATATATTAATAATGTATTCATAAAAACAAATAATATTCAAACTAAAATTATATGGTATAATTACTTTATGGATAAAAATTATATAAATAGGATATTTTTCAAACAAAGTAATAAAGGATTGATTAGTAAGTGATTGAATGGAAAGTAGATCTAATTAAAGGAAATATATTGAAGTCTTTAATAATTTTTGCAATGCCTATTTTTATTTCAAACATATTTCAGCAGTTATACAATACTGTTGATACTATGATTGTAGGAAATTTCTTAGGGGATATTTCTTTGGCAGCTATTGGAGCATGTGCAGCAATATATGAATTGCTGATAGGATTTGCAATAGGAATAGGTAATGGTTTAAGTATAGTTACAGCTAGATGTTATGGAAAGAATGATCATGATCTTTTGAAAAAATCTGTAGCGGGTTCTATAGTAATTGGCATTTTTATAATAATCAGTATAATGATAATATCCAGATTATTTTTATTTCCATTATTACAATTATTAAATACTCCAGAAAACATAATAGAAGAATCATATTCATATATTTCTATGGTTACATTATTTGTAGGAGTTATGTTTATATATAATTTGTGTGCAGGGCTTTTACGGGCTATTGGAAATAGTTTTATG
>DPOH01000007.1:0-2187 GCA_003539755.1 Clostridium sp. | reverse complement strand
ACAGCTGCTGCTACTGTGATTGCGCAGGGGATTTCTGCAATACTATGTATTTTATACATATTTAAAAAAGCATATATTTTAATTCCGAGTAAAAAACATTTTGCAATTGATAAGGATTTATATTTTGAATTGATTGGGCAAGGATTATCTATGGGGATGATGTTATGTATAGTTTCAACAGGAACTGTAATATTACAGACAGCTATTAATAATTTAGGTCATTTAGTTATTGCAGGGCATACTGCTGCACGTAAACTAAGTGCATTTTGTATGATGCCAGCTGGAACTATAGCTTTATCTGTTTCGACATTTGTTTCACAAAATAAAGGGGCAGGTGAGGGAATTAGGATAAGAAAGGCCATAAGATATGCTAATATTTTAGCTGTTTTATGGGGAATTATAATTTCAATAATTTTAATGTTTACATCCCAATATATTATAAAACTATTATCGGGGTCTAATGAAGTAGTAGTGATTGAAAATGGATCAAAGTATTTAATTTATAATGCACCTTTTTATGGAGTGTTGGGAATATTATTAAATTTGAGAAATGCACTTCAAGGATTAGGTAAGAAAGTTATACCTCTTATCTCAAGTGTTATTGAATTCTTTGGAAAAATAATATTTGTAATATTATTTATTCCTGGTTTAAAATATTTTGGAGTTATCATATGTGAACCTGTTATATGGGGTTTTATGTGTATACAACTTTGTTTTTCATTTTATAATAATCCATATATACGAGCGTGTAAATATAAGGAAGAAAATATTCCTGTCAAACTATAAAGGATAAATTTTCTTGATGTATTAAATGTACCTTATAAGATAAGATTTTTTATGTTATTTATCTTATAAAGGTACATTTTAAATTTGAGCTTATATTTATATATTAATAATAGTATTTACTTATTAGATGAAGTATTTGAAAATAACCATTGATTATTTTTTATATCACGCCCGTTAATTGTAACATCATTTTTTATGACTGTTATATATAGTCCATAAGGATTTGAGAAGCTTCGTGTAAAATCTCCAGTGTCATTTCTAGAAAGGGTATAGCTTATAGAACCTGTTTGTAGAAGTGTATAATTCTTTGAATTATCAAAGCATTTTTCACTAAGCTGTTTATGTGTATGCGAAGTAAATAATATTACTTCAGGATATTGTGATAATAAATCTTTTATTGTATCACTTTTATTGGTTCCAGAAATATCACCCCAACCCCAATTAAGAGTTAATGGTTGGTGAATAAATACAAATATAGGTCTACCTTTTTCATAGTTTTCATTAAGTTTTTCTTTAAGCCATTTAAATTGAGTATTAGATATAAAAGCATTCATTGAGTCATATGTGTCGGAGTTGCCATCTTCTGAACCTAGGGATATAAAATGATAATTATTAATCCATTTATCATGATAAACTTTATCTTCATTTGCAAAATCTAAATATCTTTGGATTTTTTTATTAACATCTTCCTTTGAATTAGTACCATTATCGTAATCATAAAATTCATGATTACCAATATTTTTGATTATTATTTTAGGAAGAAGAGATTTATTTTTTTCTAATATATCTGTCATTGTTTTATATTGAGAATCAATGCCTTGATCAACAGTATCACCATTTAAAACTAAAGCATTAAGTTTTATATCTGTATTTTTTATGTCATTTATTGCAGCTTGAAAGTTTTCTTCGTTGTCATGAATATCTCCAAATACAGCAAAAGATAAATCATATGGTGATTTTTCAGTAGAAGATAAGTCTGATGATTCAATATTTTCTGGAGATAAAGCAAGGTCTTTACTATTTGAAGAATGATTATGTATATAATAACTATAACTTATTGCACATATGGATAAGATGCATAAAGATGCGGTTAATAATTTTTTTATATTCATACCTTTACTCCTTTGATAATTATATTTAACTATATTATATTACAAATACAACCTGACTTACAATAATTGTAAGCGGCGCTTCAAAACTTGTTTTGGGTAGTGGAACTTAAGTTATGTTGCAAATTTTATATTTGAATAACATAACTTATTCTATTATATAATAAAAAAATTATATGTATATTTATAAACGTAAAAATAAATGAGCATTACATATAAGTCATGTAATGCTCATTTATTAATAATTAATTATATATTAAATCCAGTTTATATCTGCTTTCTTTCTTGGAGT
>DPOH01000096.1 GCA_003539755.1 Clostridium sp. | reverse complement strand
CTATATTGGTTACACCCATTCACCATTGGCATTAACTTTGTATCCGTTAATAGTAGTATTTGATGCCATTTCACCATTATCATAGAAATAATACCACTTACCATTTACTGTTTTCCAACCTGATGACTGCATGTCCCCATTTTCATTTAAGAAGTACCATTTCCCATTTGTATCTTTTAACCATCCTGTAGCCATGTCACCAGAATCATTTAAGAAATACCATTTATTATTAGCATCCTTAACCCAGCCAGTTGCCATATCTCCAGAATTATTTAAGAAGTACCACTTATTATTGTTATCTTTAACCCATCCTGTGGCCATTGAACCATTATCATTTAAGAAGTACCATTTTCCATTTGTATCCTTTAACCATCCAGAATTCATTTCTCCTGAAGCACTTAAATTATACCATGTTCCATTAGCATCTTGATGCCATCCAGTTTTCATTGTTCCGTTTTCATTTAAGTAATACCATTTGCCATTATCCTGAACCCATTGTGAAACAACCTTTTCTCCATCCTTATTATTGAAAGCCCATGTTCCATCAGTATTTTTAACCCATGTTCCTTCAGTGCCTGATGATTCATTTTTATTAGTACCTTCAGTATTATTTGAGTTGTTACCATTTGAAGATTCTGCATTATTTGAATTTGATTCGCTTGAAGATGAATTGCTACTTGAACTTGAGCTACTTGAAGACGAACTACCTGAAGACGAACTTCCACTTGAGCTTGATCCTCCTGATGATGAACCTGTTCCACTTGATGTATCTTTATCTTCTGTAAATTCACCAACAACTATTTTATCTTCTGAAATGTCAGAATAAATTAGTAACAGATCTTTTACATCTTCATTCGCCACATAGAATATTGTATTATTTGATACACCTTCAAATGCATACTCATTAACATCAGTTAGTGTAGAAGGTAATGAAACATATTTCAAATTATCACATTCATCGAATATTCCATTATCAATACTAGTAACTCCTTCAGGTATAACTATACTTTTTAGTGATTCGCAGCCTGCAAACATACGAGCTTCAATTTTCTTTAAGCTATTTGAAAGTTTTATTTTTTGTAGATTAGTACAATATGCAAAAGTATGATCTCCAATTTCTTCAACAGTATCTGGCATCTCTATGATTTTAAAACTACCAGAAAATAAGCTTTGTTCAAGTAATGTAGTTACACCGTTTGGTATTACATATGTTTCGTTATTGTTTCCTAGAGGATATTGAATTAATGTTTTTCCAGACTTGTCAAATAATACGCCATAAATATCCTTATAATTTTCATTATTTTCATTTACATTTATTGATAAAAGCTTATAACAATCACCAAATGCTCCCATTCCTATTTTTTCTACTTTATCATGTATATTTATTGTTTTCATGCTTCTACATCCTATAAAAGCAGCTTCATTTATTTTTCTAACATGATTAGGTACAGTATAATTTTCTCCACTTCTCATGCTAGGCATTTTAACTAATGTTGATTCATCTTTACTATATAAAATACCATTCAAATCTTTATAATGTTCATTTCCTTCATTTACACTTATATTCTTTAATTTTTCACAATGTCCTATTCCATTAAAATAGATTGTTTTAACACTGCTTGGTATTTTTATTGTTTCAAGATATTTAGAATATCCTATTGCTGAATGCTTTATTACCTCTGTATTATCTGGTACAGTATATTCTGTATTAGTTATTCCAGAAGGATAGTGAATAAGTGATGATTTATCCTTACTAAATAACACTCCATCAATAGTTGTATAATAATTATTATATTCACTCACTTCTATGTTTTTCAAATTTTCCATCTGCTGAATTTGAATTTCTTCAATTGTATCAGGTATTATAAGTTTTTCTAATGTATTATTTTCATCATCACTTGGTACAATATTTGCAGATTTTACTGGTTTACCTTCTATAGTTGATGGAATCTTTAATACTTTATCATTACCATTATATTCATCAATTCTTATAATATATTCATTATATTCGTAGTCATATTCCTTACAATAAACAAAATCTGAAGTTAATACTTCATCATTACCGTCTATTACTATAATTTGATTATTTTTGATATTACTAGATGAATCAAATATCAAATTTCTTACTTCCATATTAGGAACATAATATTTTACTGTAGAAAAAAGATTAAATGCTCCACTTCTAATCTTAGAAATATTTTCTGTAAAATATATTTTTTTAAGTTTATTACATTCATCAAAAGCATTTATATCAATTGTTATTACACTATCTGGGATTGTAAATTCAGAATCACTTTTGGCAGATGGATATTTTATAAGCTCTAAACCATCTTTAGTATATAAAACACCATCCACAACTTTATACTTAGTATTGGCTTCAGCTACTTTAATATCTTTTAATCTTGTGGAACCTTCAAATACTTCATAATATATCCTTGTTACACTTTGTGGAATTTCGATACTTCTTAATACTTTGCAATTACTAAACGTACGATCTTCAATAATTTCTATACCATCCTCAATAACTACTTTTACAACATTACTATCGCTAAAAGCATTGCATCCTATAGCTTTAACAGGAATATTATTTATCGTACTAGGAATGGTAACTTCAGTTTCATTTCCAGTATATTTAGTTATTCTTATACCATCAGCTATTTGACCAAATTCATTATAATAATAATTTTCAAATTCAAAGTCTGATTCTACCACTTCATCGTCTGGATTGTCCACTTCAGCTCCAGGTCCTGAAGTTACAGAAGACTTAAATTCATTCTCAAGTTCATATTCCTCATCATCAATATAATTTTCATTTAACTCCTCAGAATTTTGGCTCATTTGATCATTTTTAACTTCATCATTAGCCTTCTTAAGGATTTCTACCAATTCATTGATTTCTACACTCTCATTTTGTTCACTTACTTCCTTTGCTGATACTGCTGAAATTGCAACAGAATTACTGATTGCTGCAGCTAGTCCCAAGGAAATTATCTTTTTAGTTTTTCTACTTAGCATAATTCTTTATCCCCTTTTATTTTTAGTTTTTTTTTTTAACTTCATTCTTAATTCTCTTTCATGTTTTTTTAACTTTTCTATTTTGATGCACATTTATTTTTCAGTCAATTATTACTTATATATTTTTATTCTATTTTTTTTTTGTATTTATTTATAATTTAATATTATTTTTTTATTTATTTTTTTAAATTATTTTCTAATTAATATAATTTTTTTT
>DPOH01000014.1 GCA_003539755.1 Clostridium sp. | reverse complement strand
TCTTGATGATCTCCAAATATATTTAATGATGATGTTGCTATGGCTCTTGCTGCAACATGAATTACACATGGAAGCAATTCACCTGCTATTTTATACATATTAGGGATCATAAGTAGTAGCCCTTGAGATGATGTATAAGTTGTAGTGAGAGCTCCACTTTGAAGCGAACCATGAAGTGCTCCAGCAGCTCCTGCTTCAGACTGCATTTCTACAACCTTTACAGGATGGCCAAATATATTTTTCTTACCTTTAGCCACCCACTCATCAACATGTTCAGCCATAGGTGATGATGGAGTTATTGGATAAATAGTTGATACTTCAGTAAATGCATATGATACATATGCTGCTGCAGTATTACCATCCATTGTCTTAGTTTTTCTCATTTATCTTCCCTCTTTTTCTAGTCTTGTATTATGCTCTATTATTTGGCTACAGCTTAAATATATAATGCTATACTTAAACTAATATTAGTTTAAACAGATAAAAAAACATTTTATTAAGAATTATATTAAATATTATAGTAATCAAAACAATTACTAGTGCACAATCTTTTACTAGTTAAATAGCATTGTATATTTATTAGCTATAGCACTTATAATTTTAGTATGTTCAAATTTAATATTAGTTATGTATGTATTTAGCTTTTTAATAATTCTTTTATAATTGTTCTAATTTGTCTTAAAATATATTTATTATGGTTAACAAAAAAGTGCTGACTGAAATTTCAATCAACACTTTTTATAGATTAACTTATATTATTTTTTAATTGGTTTCTTTAATATAGCAAGCATAATCATTCCTACAACAGAACCTATTGCTATTGATAAAAGATACATTAATGGGTTTCCTACAACAGGAACTACAAATATTCCACCATGAGGAGCCATTAGAGTACAATTAAATAACATTGATAATGCACCAGCTACTGCTGAACCAATTACGCAAGATGGAATAACTCTTAATGGGTCTGCTGCTGCAAATGGTATTGCACCTTCAGTTATGAATGATAATCCCATTATATAATTTGTTAAACCAGATTTTCTTTCGTTTTCAGTAAATCTATTTCCAAAGAAAGTTGTAGCTAAAGCTATTGCAAGAGGTGGAACCATTCCACCAGCCATAACTGCTGCCATAATATCAAAGTTTCCACTAGCAAGAGAAGCTGTACCAAATACATATGCTGCCTTATTGAAAGGGCCACCCATATCAATTGCCATCATTCCTGCAACAATAATTCCTAAAAGAACTTTACTTGTTCCACCCATTGAATTAAGGAATCCAGTAATGCCTAAATTAATTGCACCAAAGAATGGATTTATTAATATCATAATTAATCCCATTATTCCTATTCCGAATAGAGGATATAATAATGTTGGTTTTATACCATCTAATGTATCAGGTAATACATCGAATATTTTCTTTAATCCAAGTACTAAATAGCCACCTACAAAACCTGCGAATAAAGCACCTAAGAAACCACCACTTACAACTGGAATATTTGGATCAAAAGCACTTGCAAAAGTAGTACCATAATTTGCTAAAGCGCCACCTACAAAACCAACTGCAAGACCTGGTCTATCAGCAATACTCATTGCAATAAATCCAGCTAAAACAGGTAACATAAATCCAAATGATGTACTACCAATATTATTTAATAAAGCAGCAATTGGTGTATTTTTGCCAAAATTACTTGGATTAATACTATAATTATCAACAAGGAAAGATAAGGCAATTAATATACCTCCACCAATAACAAATGGTAACATATAAGAAACACCATTCATTAAATGTTTATATAGTTGACGCCCAAAGCTTTCACCATCACCATTTTCTTGAGGTTCATCACTTCCACCTGTATGGTGATATATTGGAGCATCTCCATTTATAGCTCTAGTTATTAATTCTTCTGCTTTATGTATTCCATCTGCTACTTTTGTCTTAATAACTTTCTTTCCATCAAATCTAGCCATTTCAACATTTTTATCAGCAGCTACTATAATACATTCTGCTTTTTCAATTTCTTCTTTAGTTAAAACATTCTTAGCTCCTCCTGAACCATTAGTTTCAACTTTTATAGATACTCCCATCTCCTTAGCCTTATTTTCAAGACTTTCTGCAGCCATATAAGTATGAGCAATACCTGTTGGACATGCAGTAACTGCTAAAACTCTATAAGAACCATTTTGAGGTTTTTCCTCTTTCTTTGGCTCATCTGGGAACTTTTCAGTTTCTTTCTCATCAATTAATTTTAAAAACTCATCCTTATCTGTACATGCGATTAATTTCTTTCTAAAATCTTCATCCATTAATATTGTAGAAAGTCTAGCTAACACTTCCAAATGTAAGTTATCACTATTATCTGGAACTGCTATCATGAAGAACAGATGTACTGGTGCTCCATCTAGTGCATCATAATCCACACCATCTTTACAGACTGCTGCAGCTAAAGATGCTCTTTTTACAGCTTTAGTCTTACCATGAGGAATTGCAATTCCATCACCAATACCTGTTGTACTTAACTCTTCTCTAGCAAGTATTGCTTTCTTATATTCTTCTTTATCATTTAAATTTCCTGTTTTGTCCATTAAATCGACTAATTCATCGATACACTGTGCTTTAGATGTTGGTTTAATATCTAAATTCATGCCTTGTTTGTGTAATAAATCAACAATTTTCATATATGTCACTCCTAACTCTACAATATAAATAATTATACTGAATATTAAGATTACCTTATAACCTTACATATTTAAGTACCAATTACTATAAATATCCAATATTCCCATAATCCTTTTCTTTATGCTAAAACTATTATAATTGCTTCAATAAATTTTCAACTTCTTCTTTTGTTGCTAACTCTTCTGAAAATGCACTTGCACTTCCTGTTGCTATACCCATTTTAAATGCTTCATCTAAATCTTTATTTTTCAAGTATCCACATAAGAATCCAGCCACCATAGAATCTCCTGCACCTACTGAATTTTTAAGAGTTCCTTTTGGAACAGATCTTTTAATTGGTTCTCCATTCTCAGGTAATAAAATTGCTCCATCTCCAGCCATTGATATAAGAACATTTTTTGCTCCCATTTCTTGAAGCTTTCTAGCATATGTTATTATATCTTCATCACTCTTTAATTCAACATTAAACATTTCTGCTAATTCATGATGATTTGGTTTTATTAAAAATGGCTTATATTTTAATACATTTAATAATAAGTCCTTAGTAGCATCTACTATGAATTCAACACCTTTATCTAAAAGACTTTCCATTATTCTTTCATAAATATCATCAGGTACACTCTTTGGAATGCTTCCTGAAAGAATTAAGAAATCACCTTTACCAAGTCTACTTACTTTTTCATAAAGAGCTTTTAAATCATTTTCTGTAATATCTGGTCCAGAACCATTGATTTCTGTTTCACCATTACTTTTAAGTTTTACATTAATTCTAGACATCCCATCTTTTAATTTAACAAAATCACAATTAACATTATGTTGTTTAATTTGTCTTAATATTTCATCTCCAGTAAAGCCTGCTATGTATCCTAATGCTGTATTATCAACACCTAAATTCTTAAGTACTATTGAAACATTTATACCTTTTCCTCCAGCATAAATCATTTCCTCATTACTTCTATTTAATGTATCTGCTTTAAAATCATCTACTTTAACAACATAATCTAAAGAAGGATTTAAAGTTATAGTATTAATCATTTTCTTCCACTCCTATCACTTTAGTATCATAATTATAATCATTTTGATCAGATTTACTTGTTATCAATACTGAATCACCTATACTTCCAAATGTTATAAAACTTATTTGTTCTAATTTTGATTCATCTGCAAGTACATATGATTCACTACATCTTTTTATAGCCTCACATTTAACCATTGCCTCATCAATATCTGGAGTTGTATATCCACTTTTATTACTAACTCCATTTGTTCCAAAAAAACCTTTTGAAAAATTATATTTTTTTAAATCCTCTACAGCATTATTTCCAACAATAGCTTCCGTGACTGCTTTTACTTCTCCACCTAAAATAAATGTTTTTATTCCTTTTTCTAAAAGCTTTTTTGCATGTACTATTCCATTTGTAACAACTAATATATTTTTTGCTTTAATATAATTAATCATAAATTCTGTCGTTGTACCAGCATCTAAATATATAACTTCATTTTCATATATTAGAGATGCAGCTTTTTTAGCAATACTTTTTTTCTCTTCAATATTAAGATTTTTTCTTACATTTACTTTGTAATCATGCTTTGAAGCATTATCATCTATTGAAATTGCTCCTCCATGAATTTTTTTTAGCAAACCATCATTATGAAGTGCATTTAAATCTCTTCTTACAGTAGACTCTGATGCATCTAAAAGTTTCACTAATTCTGTAACCGAAACAATTCCTTTAGTTTTTAATTCTTGAAGAATGATATTAAATCTCTCCTCTGTAAACATTATCACCACTCCTCTGATATAATCATAAATCATTTTTCAATAAAAATCAATCATTTTCATTCAAAAATAATCATTTTTTAATAATTTTTAGTAATTTTAAATAATAATATATATTTTTATAAATCAAAATCATTTTATAGGCATAAAAATTATTTAAATTACAATATGCAACTATGTTATATCTTTTACTTTTTTAATTAATATAAGTATTTAAGGCATTTTTCTAATAACACTCCTTCTTTAGCTGGATAATCATACAAACTACTTACCCTCATACATTTTTCTACAAATTCACACGCTTTCAGAGCACTTTCTTCTATTTCTATTCCATTCAATATCAATCCAAATAGAACAGATGTAAAAATATCTCCAGTACCAGGATAACTTTTTTCTTGTTTCTGACTATTTATGATTTTTATTGAATTATTTTTTTGATTATAAATTCCTGTTCCTAATATATTATCTCTTAAAGGAATACTTGTTATTACAATATCTTTAGCTCCAAGCTCTCCTAACTTATCAAATAACTTCTCTACCTCTTTTTCATTACAATTTTCTAATATAGGCATATCACATAAAATACAAGCTTCTGTATAATTGGGAGTTATTATATCTGCAAATCCAATAAGCTCTTTAATGCTTTCAACATAGTCTTTTGTAAAATTACTATACAATCGTCCATTATCTCCAAAAATGGGGTCAACTAATGTAAGTGAGTTACTCTTTTTATAGTTTTTTAATAATTTCAAACACTCATCTATATTTTTTATACTTCCTAGATATCCTACAAAAATTCCTTCAAAATTCATTTCTAATTCTCTGTAATGATTAGCAGTCTCACTTATATAACCCTCCAATTTCTTCATTACAGGCTTTCCAAATCCTCCAGTATGCGTAGAAAGTATTACAGTTGGTATAGGGCATGTTTCTATTTCCATTACTGATAAAATTGGAATAATATTTGTAAGTGCAGCTTTTCCAACTCCACATAAATCATGTATTACTGCTAATCTTTTTATTGGCTTTTTCATAAAATCTCCTCTTTCTTAGAATATTTACTATCATTTGATTATCAAATATAAACTTATAAAATTAATTATATATTAACCTGTAAATACTAAGCAACTACACGCTTTTTTATTTAAAAATACGCATCTATATATATTTGTTTACATTTTTCAATTTCTAATTGTTTTAATATTC
>DPOH01000261.1 GCA_003539755.1 Clostridium sp. | reverse complement strand
TGCAGATTTTAGAGATGCAGATTTTAGAGATGCAGATTTTAGTGGGGCTGATCTTTCTAAAAGCATTTATATTACGCAGATTCAAATTAATTCCGCGAAAGGAGATTTAAATACAAAACTTCCTGAATCATTAATACGCCCACAGTCTTGGAGTAAATAATAATACTTGAGGTTAGATAATAACATCTAATCTCAAGTATTGTTATTTTAAAAATACAAATTCATTTGGAGATGAATGTTTTTCTGAATATGTAAATGATAAATCAGAAAAATTCTTAATATCTTCAAGTTTGTTTATATTATTTTGAGCTAGATATCTAATCATAAGACCTCGAGCCATTTTTGCTTCCGTTGCTTTTACTTTTATTTTTGAGTCAGCTAAAGTGCCAAATATACAAGTGATTAATTTATCATCTGAAGTAAGATATTTTTCTACAGTTTTACTGTATTCTTTTGAAGCTAAATTTAAAATTATATTGCTATCTTTAGTTACTTCTTTATATATGGTGTCTCCCCAAAAATCATAGAGATTCTTATAGTTTTCATATTTTAGCTTTGCCTGCATTTCCAGCCTATAAGGTACAACTCCATCAAAAGGTTTGAGTACTCCATAAAAACCAGATAATATTTTTAAATGCTTACTCACATAATTAAACTCTTCATCGGTAAATGAGTTTGGAGACATATATTTATACTGTATGCCTTCATAGGCTAATAATGCCGGTGTTAAATTTGACGATAAATTCATAGAAGAATATCTATCGAAATTAAGTTTAGCAATATCATCATTACAACAAAGGAGTTTCTTTAAATCCTCATAAGATAGCTTCTTTAAAAAATCATATAATAACTCTGTTTTTTCAATCATAGCTGGAATTGAGTTATGAAATAAGTCATCATTGCATACATTCATTTTTTTAGCTGGCGAAATAATTATATTCATATAGGTTAATGATCTCCCTTATTTATTCGTATATTTTAATTTGGAATTTTGTAAAAGTACAAAATTAAATTTTTAATTTTGCCTAAAATCATATGGTTTGAATTCATCAAATTATTATTTCAAACAGTATATCATATTTGGAGTAATAAGTTTATGGAATATAATTGCACTGGATAAAGATAAAGAAATAAATTAAGAAAATCAAATATAAAAATATTGGAAAAAATGTTTTTTGTTGAACCAATTTCGTTTTTAAAGCCTCTTATATAATAGAATGCATTCTTAAAGTACTTATTAGAAAGGAGCAATAGAAGTGAATGAAAAAGAGCTTGTTGAAAAAATCCAGTCTAGTGATATGAATGCTTTGGGAGAAATATTTGAAGTTTATAAAAATCAGGCTTTTAAATATTCATATCTTATAACAGGTAATAGGTACACTAGTGAGGATATTGTACAGGAGGCTTTTATAAAATGTTATACCAATATACAGAGCTTAAAAAAAGCAGAGCAATTTAAGCCGTGGGTTTTTAAAATACTAACACGAATAGCTTGGAAATATTCTAATAAAGATAAAAAAGCTTATCCTGTTGAATATAAAGGAGTAAAAGTTTATTATTATGCTTATAAATATAAAGCTGTTCCAGATGGTTATAAAGTAACAGAAGAAGAACAAAAAATGATTGATGATGGTTCATTACAAGTTGGATATGGTAATCCATCATCTGAACCAGAAGAGTATAATACTCAAAATGTTTCATGGTATGAAGATGGCATAGAATACCTTATTATGAATTGGAATTATGATGACTTAACAAAAGATCAGATGATAGATATGGCTAAAGAAGTTATAGATAAGTAATTTGCTATTGAATAGGATATAATATGGGCATAAAGCATAAAAGTAGTATATTCTATAAAATTCAGGTGAAGATGTGATTAAATGTTTGTCAATTTAACAATACTTATGATATTATATAAATCTATAAGTAATTGCCTATGGGTTTAGTTAATTTGATAGATTAAAAAAGTTTATATCATAATATAAGCCAGGCGATTTTTATTTTATAAATTAACAGTAACGACTGGAGGAAACAAATAATGAATAATTTACCAAATTGCCCAAAATGTAATTCAGAATATACTTATGAAGATGGAAGTCTTTTAGTTTGCCCAGAATGCGCATATGAATGGACACCAGGAACTGAAAATGCAGGAAATGAAGATGAATTAGTTGTTAAGGATTCGAACGGAAATATATTAAAAGATGGAGATTCTGTAACAATAATAAAAGATCTTAAGGTTAAAGGTGCTTCTTCAGCATTAAAGAAGGGAACAAAAGTTAAGAATATAAAATTAATTGATGGAGATCATAACATCGACTGTAAAATTGATGGATTTGGAGCTATGAGCTTAAAATCTGAATTTGTTAAAAAGATATAATATATGTTGACCAAGATTAGAAATAGTCTTGGTTTTTTGTTTATATAAGATTTTATTCCTAAGTATTTAAATTTATTTGTAGTAAATATGTATTTACTAGCACTTGTTAAACTAGAGTTTATTAATAATAATTTCCTAACGGATAATTATTATTAATTATGTGATATAATATATTTAAATGATAAGAGGCTCACACTTAATTTGTTGGGTATACTAAAAATAGATATAACATGAGGATTACGGAGGAATATACATATGA
>DPOH01000227.1 GCA_003539755.1 Clostridium sp. | reverse complement strand
AAGGATTATATAAAAGTGCTTATAAAGAAAAACGAAGATGATTATAATAAAATCATCGTCTATATTTATGCAAAATAATATGATTATTAGAAATGGTTATAGAAAATATATAATAGTATATGATATCAGATTTAGTTTTAATAAACATTATTATGGTCTATAATATTAATAATATATATGTTTATAAGAAACGAAATTAATAAGACAGTTGTATTATAAAAGAAAGGTAATTAGCAGTGGATAATAGAGAGAAAATTTTTTATGCTTTAAAAAAATATTATGGATTTGATACATTAAGAAGAGGACAGTATGAAATTATAAATAGCATTTTAAATGGTCATGATACCTTCTGCCTTATGCCTACAGGGGGAGGAAAATCACTATGTTATCAAATTCCAGCAATATTAATGCAGGGAATAACTATAGTAATATCTCCATTAATATCTCTTATGAAAGATCAAGTAGACAACTTAACAAGTGTGGGAATAAAAGGTGCTTATATAAATAGTACTCAGACACTAGATACAATTAAAGAAATACTATTAGAAGCATCTATGGGAGAATTCAAAATAATCTATGTATCACCGGAACGTCTTGAATCTAAAATTTTTATAGATATGGTACGAGATTTGAATATTTCTCAGATAGCAATAGATGAAGCTCATTGTGTATCACAATGGGGACATGATTTTAGAAGAAGCTATCTTTCAATAAAAAAATTCTATGAAATACTAAAAAGTAATCCTGTAATATCAGCATTTACAGCTACGGCAACACAGGAAGTAAGAGCTGATTCAATAAAGCTTTTAGGATTGAGGCATCCATACATATATAAAGGTGATATAAATAGAGAAAATTTAAGACTTACAGTATTAAAAGAAATAGATAAACTCGAAGAGTTAAAAGATATATTAAGAGAAAATGAAGGGGAATCTGGAATAGTATATTGTGCTTCTAGGAAGGAAGTAGATAGCCTTTATTATTATCTAAAAGATTTAGGATATAATGTGGGAAAATATCATGGTGGTCTTAAAGATGAGGAAAAGGAAAAGTTTCAAGAGGATTTTCTATATGAGAGAACAGATTTTATAGTTGCTACCAATGCATTTGGTATGGGCATAGATAAATCAAATATAAGATATGTAGTTCATTTTACACTACCTCAAAATATAGAAAGCTATTATCAGGAAATAGGAAGAGGTGGAAGAGACGGAGAGCTGTGTAAGTGCTATTTATTTTATAGTGAAAGTGATATACGTAGAGTAGAATACATAATAAATAAAAGTTCATCTATGAATAGACGAGAAGTTCAACTTAGAAAACTTCAATCTATGGTTGATTACTGTAATCTACATGAGTGTTACAGAAAATTTATATTAAATTACTTTGGTAATGACAGAAAGCTTAATTACTGTAATAATTGTAGTAACTGCTTAAATGATGATGAACTTAAGGATTTTACAAGAGAAACTCAGATGATTTTATCTACAGTATTTAGAACAAGAGAAAAGTATGGAATTTCAGTATTGGTAGATATACTTAGAGGTTTTAAAGGACCTAAGATAATACAAAATAAATTAGATACAGTTACTACATATGGCATTATGAAGGAGTATGCTGGAAGCTTTATACGAGATTTAATAAAAAGTCTTTTAGATGAAGGATATGTTGATTTAAAGGAAGGAACATATTCTATGCTTAAACTAAATACACGTTCAATGAAGGTTTTAAAAGGAAAAGAAACTGTTGTATTTAAGATATTAAATACTGAAGAGCCTATTTTAGATTCAGTTTTATTTGGAAAATTAAAACAGTGGAGAAAAGAAAAAGCTTATAAGGAAAGAATAAAACCATATATTATATTCTCTGATACAAGCCTTATTTCCATTTGTAATTCAAAGCCTAAAACACTGGACGAATTATTGGAAATTAGAGGAGTAGGAACTAAGAAAATAGAAAATTATGGAGAAGAAATATTAAATTTAATTAATAGTTAATACAATAAGGAAAGACAATTAAGATGGAATTATAATTTCATTCTTGATTGTCTTATATTTTGTTGATTTTATTATTTTGCCCATTGAGTAAGAGAACCTTTAGAAAGAAAATCTAATATTTCACTTTCATTAAGAAAAACATTGCCTATTAATCCGTGTATTCGGTACATTTCTTTTAATTTATGAAAATCTGAGCCAGCAGTATAAAATAAGCCACTTGATTTTGCTATATTTATAAAATATTCAGTATCAGCACTAGTGTTACTGGAGTATTTTGCTTCTATACCATCAAAATCTAATTTAATTATTTCATTAAAATCTTTTCTTGGAAGAAGTACTGGGTGGGCTAAAACAACAGTAGCACCAAAGAATCGAAGTATTTCAATTCCATTTTCAACGCATAATGCATTTCTTCTATAATAGCAGTTTAGATATCCTTGAAGAAGCTTTCTTATTTCGCTGACTTTATGTGATTTTACGTTTTTTAATATTTTTATTAATAACTCATTTTTGTAACTATCATCTTTAAAATAACCAAGAATATGGACACGTGTATTGTTGTGTTTAGTTGAAAGCTCCACACCAGGTATCACTTTTACTCCAGATTTTTTCCCATATGATATGGCTTCATCTATTCCAGCAGTAGTATTGTGGTCTGTTATAGAGATTATGTCTATATGTTGTTTATTTGCCAAAGCAACTATTTCACTTGGAGTACAATTTCCATCAGAAGCTGTGGAATGTATATGAAAATCCCCCTTATTTAACATCAAGAATAACTCCTTAGAAAATATTTATGTTTAAATAAATTATAAACTCTGTAATATTATATGAGATAAAAGCAAACAAGTTACGAATTGAAAATTTGATATATAGATAATATTTTTTGTGAAATATTATACAATAGATGAAAATAATGTGGAAAAATTAATAATTTAATAATCTATGAATAATAAAAAAACATGCTTTAAAGCTACTTATTTCAGGGGGTAGGGGGATGTACTACAGTAATATGGATAAATAGGCTAGGATTTGAGAGATATAAAGAGTTAATTTGAAATGTCGTAATGAGAGCTTGGTTAAGATTTGTCAAAAAATGTCGAGTGTATGTTAACATAAGTGCATAGGTTTTTTTCAAGTAATTTGAATTTTTGAAAAAGAATTTTATAAAAAGGATTAATTGAGAAAAACCAAAAAAAAGATAACAAAGGAGAAAAACTAATGAAGAATGCTTTTTTTAGAAAAATAATAAGTGCGGGAGTTGTAATGTCAACACTAGGTACTTTAGCACCATTAGGAGTATCGGCACAATGGAAGCAATCTAATGATAATACTTGGAGTTATTTAGATTGCAATAGAGCAGTAACAGGATGGAAAAATATATCTGGAAATTGGTACTGCTTTGATTCAAATGGAAAAATGAAAACTGGATGGATATACGATAACGGAACATGGTACTATAATGCAAATTCAGGATCAATGCAAACAGGATGGGTAAATGTTAATGGGACATGGTACTACATGGATGCAAATGGTTCGATGAAAACAGGATGGATATATTCTAATGGATTATGGTATTATGCTGATAGTACAGGAGCAATGCAAACTGGTGTAGTTAAGGTAAGTGGTAAGACATATTATCTAAATAACTCAGGGGCAATGCAAATTGGAAATGTAAAAATTGGAAATGAAACATATACTTTTGCAAGAAATGGGCAGGCTATAGGTAATATACCAACTGCTAATAAGGAATTTGATTCTAACAATAAATTAATAAACACTAATAATTCAGTAACTAATAATACATCAACAGTAAAGGTGCCATCAACTAATTCAGATAGTACTAATAATAACAGTTCTGTAAGTACAGGTGAAAACAAAATTACAACTGAAAATACTAAAGAAGATACAAAAATTACAAATAACTCAAGTACATCAAATAGTACTGGAAGCAGCACAAATAATAATGCAAGTGTAGCTGTAAGTGGTCTTCCAGCAATATCTCAAAAGTACTCTGTTACAATTCAAGATAGTGCAGAACAAACTATTTTAAAATTAATGAATGAAAAGAGAGTAGAAGCAGGGCTTCAACCATTAACAATGGATAATACATTATTAAGTGTTGCTAGATATAAGAGTGACCATATGATACAAAATAACTATTTTGATCATACTAATCCAGATGGGACAAAATGGACTACTTGGCTTAAGGCTTTAGGATACAATTATACAGCTACAGCAGAAAATATTGCTTATAATAGTTATGACCCAGTTGAATTATTCAACCAATGGTGGAATTCATCAGGACATAGACAAAATATGATGAATCCTTCATATACTAAAGTAGGTGTAGGTGTTTTATATGGTAACGGAAAGTACATGGGAACACAAGAATTCTCAAACTAGTATATAACTAAAACTATATAAACTATAACAAAATTAAAAGAACTCTTATAAATTAAAGAATATTTATAAGGGTTCTTTTGCTATATAAACAAAATCACTTTGTTTTATAAATAATTGCAGCAATTATATCTGTATTTTCTTGAGTATTATTATATAAGTCAAAAGATATACTTGGATTATAATCATTTATTGAAATAGTAAATAAGTCGCGTGCATTTACAGAAGTACTTATGTTATTTACATTTATATTAAATAGGCCATTAATAGCATAAAAGCATATATTAATTATTTGATTTTGTGATGTTGAAATGTTAGTAGGAGTAAAGTTATATGTGCTATTTGAATAAAGTGTAATATGTGATAATTCACCATCATAATTTTCTCTAGTCATTAGATTAAATACAGAACAGCGGCCCTCTGTTGTTGTAATCCAATCTCCCATAAAAAAATCTTGAGAGTATGATGTTAATTTTTTTGAATATCTATCTTTATGTGTTAGAGTCATGCTGCCATCTGTAACCATCAAATGTCTTTTAATTCCAGGAAGACTGCTGAATGTAGATGTATCAATATCTATTTTTGCAAATCCAAGTCTCCATAAAAAATTTCTGATTGCAAAAGAAGAATTTTGAGGGTAGGTGATAAGTTCAGTAGCAGAACCTCCAGACCAATAAGTTGGAGTGTAATCTGCATTTTTTATTAATTTAAAATCATATATCAAAGTGAAACCTCCTTTTTTTAAAATAATTAAGTCTATTATAGCATTTGTTGTATTGTATATATTTAATTTTAGAAATGTTTTTAATTAATAATTAAATACAAATTATGATAAAATAATATTATAAAGATTATTACAAATAGAAAAAGAATACTGGTGAAGGGGATAAATGATAAATGATTAAATTAATTGCATCAGATATGGATGGAACATTGCTTAATAATAAACATGAAATTGATGATGAAACAGTAAAGGCTATAAGAAAAGCTGAAGATTGTGGTATTATATTTGCAATATCAACAGGAAGAGAGTATGAGAATGTTGAACCTTTTTTAAAGAAACATAATATAAGATGTCAGTGTGTTCTTATGAATGGAGCAGAATATAGAGATGAAGATGGCAATATTATAGAAGAGATTAATATAGAAAATAGCAAGTGTAGAGAAATAATAAGCATATTACATAAGAATAAAGTATCTGCAAGAATATTTACTAATAAAGGGGTTTATACTAGTGATACTAAAGAAGAAGCATTAAAGGAAATGACATATAGAACATTAGCATTTAACCCAGAAATGTCTGTAGAAGAGGCAAGAGAAGAGGCCAAAAAACAGCCTTATTTTACTCAGCTTAAATACATAAATAATATGGAAGAATTCTTAAACAGCCATATTAAAATAAGAAAATTTGTAGCATTCCATAAAAATATAGAATTAATCAATGAAATAAAAGAAGCAATTGGTAAAATAGATGGATTGGCTGTATCATCTTCATTTGTAGATAATATAGAAATTACAGATCATTTTGCACAGAAGGGATTAATATTAGCTAAGGTTTCAAAGGAAATGGGCATAGAGATGGATGAAGTTATGGTACTTGGAGATAGCTTTAATGATTATTCTATGTTTGCTGAATTTACTGAAAGTGTAGCTATGGGAAATGCTATTCCAGAAATAAAGGAAATAGCAAAATACATTACAGATACAAATGATAATTTAGGTGTTGCTAAAGCAATATATAGAGTTGTAGAAGAACAGAGTAAATAGAGAATATAAATTAATGAGCTGTTACACTAATTATTTAGTGTGCAGCTCATTGATTTAGATAAAAAATTATTTATTTACAGAAAATTTATAGACTGTTTTTTGATTGTATTGTTCACCTGCTTTTAAAATAGGGGAAGCAAAGTTATCATGATTTATACAGTCAGGAAAATGTTGAGTTTCAAGACAAAAAGCATTTCTAAAATTGTAAGGGTTTTTATCTTTTCCAATATCAGAACCATCTAGGAAGTTTGAACTATAGAATTGAACTCCTGGCTGAGTAGTGTACATATCTAGTGTTATTCCTGTAGATTCAGAAACAGCATGTGCAGCTTTTTGAGTTAAATTGCCTTTGGTATTTAATACCCAATTATGGTCAAAACCATTTCCAAAAGCAAGTTGTTCATAATCTGCATTTATATCTTGTCCTATCTCTTTAAGAACAGTGAAATCCATAGGAGTACCTTTTACAGCCCTTATTTCACCAGTAGGTATAGATAGTTTATCATTTACTGTAAAATAATCTGCATTAATCATTAATTTTTGATTTAATACGTTTCCAGAAGAGTGGCCATTTAAATTAAAGTAAGTATGATTGGTTAAGTTTACTATTGTATCAGAATCGCATACAGCAGAATAATTTATTTCTAATTCATTTTCTTCTGTAAGTGAGTAAGTTACAGTAACATTTAAGTTTCCAGGATATCCTTCTTCGCCATCTTTGCTTAAATATGATAATTTTAAAGTATTAGGGTGTTCATCATCTATTACAACATCCCATATTACTTTATCAAATCCTTTATTACCTCCATGTAAATGGTTAGGTCCATTATTACATGCTAAAGTATAAGTTTGCCCATTTAAAGTGAATTTTCCATCCTTAATTCTATTTCCAAAACGGCCAATTATAGCACCGAAGAACTTATCACCTTTTAGATAATCTTCTATGTTATCATATCCTAACACAACATCTACGCAATTATTATCTTTATCAGGAACAACACATGAAGTTACTGTGCCTCCGTAGTTAATTATTGATACTTTCATTCCTTTAGAGTTTTCTAAAGTATAAATATATATATTGTGTTCGTTTTCAATTGTGCCAAAAAGTTTCTTACTAATGCTCATTTTAATACCTCCATAAATCTTATTGCTTATTATTTGAAAATCCTTGTACTTACAAGTATATTATAATACTTTTATGTATAGTCGCACAACTTAAATATTCATAATATTGTAAAACTTTATTTAATTAATGAATTAATGTTAATTTATGGCTATATACTTATCAATACATTTAAAAGTGATAAAGCTATTAATAAAAGAATGAAGACTAAATCCTATGATTAGAGCTATTGGTAGTGCAAATGGAAAAAAAGCAACAAAGTTTAAAATGAAAAATATAAATACAATTAATCCTAATAAGCTGTTTTTTATGCATACAACACTGAGAAGAGCAGAATTTTTAATTATATCTTTTGTGGATAGAGAAATTGTTGTAAGTAGTGGATATACATATAAAGAAACCATTATTAAGAAAAATATTATAGTTAAAGTTATAAAAAATAGTATTAAGAATAATTTATTTATTTGACTTATACTAAAATATAAGTTTAAACAAAATAATGAGAATATCATAAAAGTAGTTAATATTAAAAAACACACAGTTGACTGTTTCCAGTTCTCTTTGAATTTAGAAATGAAATCTGACCATATAAATATATGTTCTCTTTTAACTATACGCATTGTAAGCGAGTTTAAGGCTCCTAATGCGGCTGGAATAGTAATGATTGGGATAGAAAATATAATAAAAAGAAAATTCAGTTTTATTATAGTCCAAAATTTTTCTTTTAATAATTTGAAAAAATAAAATAAATTATATTCATTTTTTTCTCCTTTCTCTATACCTCTGCCTTCTTTTTCAAAGTTAGGTGAAAAAATTCTCATGAGAATACCTCCTTATAAAAATTGGATAATTTTAGAATATCATTAATAACTTTAAGTTTCAATATAATTAAATAGAGAATATAAATGTACGTACATCTTTGAGTAAATATTAGAAAATATATATTTTTTTTAATTGTATAGATACTAATTATAGTTTAAATCTTGTTTTTTATTGCATTTAATGGAATAAAATATAAAAACAAAAACTTATTGCCAAATTTAGAAAATAGTAATATAATATAACCATAGCATGTACGTACAAATTTCCGGAATAGAGTACAATAAAAAAGATTATTTATTTTAGATAAATGAAAAGTAAATAAGAAGTATTTGAGAAACGTAATGTTTGACTTTAATAAAAGGAGGAAGAAAGTTATGCAAGAAAATTACTTAAATCCAATTGTGCTCCAACGAGCAGATCCATTTATATATAAACATTCTGATGGATGGTATTACTTTACTGCTTCAGTTCCTGAATATGATCGAATTGAAATAAGAAGATCAAAAACAATTCAAGGAATAAAGGATGCAGAAGGGGTTATAGTTTGGAAGAAACATAACGAAGGACAAATGAGTAATCTTATTTGGGCTCCAGAAATTCATTATATCAATAAAAAATGGTATATATATTTTGCAGCAGCACCAGATAAAGAAATATATAATGATGCTTTTAAACATAGGATGTATGTACTAGAAAATGAAAATGAAGATCCTTTAAAGGGACAATGGGTTGAAAGGGGACAAGTAGTCACTGATCATGAATCATTTTCATTGGATGCAACTGTATTCACTCATAAAGATAAACTTTATTATGTGTGGGCACAGCAAGACATAGAAATTAGTCCTAAATCACATTCTAATATTTATATAGCAGAAATGGAAAATCCATGGACTATTAAAACAAAGCCAGTATTGTTAACAAAGCCAGAATATGATTGGGAAACAAAAATATTTTGGGTTAATGAAGGGCCTGCTATTTTAAAGAAAAATGGCAAGATATTTTTAACATATTCAGCTAGTGCTACAGATGAAAACTATTGTATGGGGATGCTTAGTGCTGATGATGATGCAGATTTGTTGGATATTAAATCTTGGACTAAATCAAAACAACCTGTATTTAAAACATCATATGATAATAAGCAGTATGGACCAGGGCATAATTCATTTACCGTATCAGAAGATGGAAAAGATGATATTTTAGTATATCATGCAAGAAATTATACTGAAATAGAAGGAGATCCATTATATGATCCTAACAGACATACAAGAGTAGAAGTTATAAAATGGAATGATGATGGAACACCTGATTTTGGAGTACCATCAAAAGATTCATATATGGTAGAGGTTTAAAATTATGACTAATAAAAGAGTGATAATTTAAGTTAAAAAGATATTATTTTTTATAGTTCATGTAATCGTAATCAATTTATGTTTTAAATTTATATATATTGGTCATTTAGACTTTTAATATAAGAACAATAATTGGAGGTATTAATAATGAGAAAAATGAGGATTTTAAAGAGATTAGCTAGTGTTTGTGTAGTTTCATCAGTACTTGGAACAATGTGTATGGGATGTGGTTCTAAAAGTGTAGGTAATGGAACTGATGGCAATACAGATTCATCATCTGTAAAAGTTGAGACAGCAGGAGCAGAAGATGGTGAACAACTTGAAATGTGGACATTTGTAGATTTACATGCAAAGTTTTATGAAAAAATGTTAGATGAATGGAATGAAAAGAATCCAGATAAGAAGATAAAAATTAACTTTACAGTACTTCCATATGATGATATGCATAATAAATTACAATCTGCATTATTAGCAGGTAAAGGAGCTCCAGATTTATGTGACATTGAGGTGGGTAAATTCCCTAATTTCTTAAAAGGTGAACCTCAATTAGAACCATTGGATGATGAAGTTGAAAAATATAAAGGAACAATAGTTCAATCACGTCTTGATTTATATAGCAAAGATGGTCATGTATATGGGTTACCAACACATGTTGGAGCAACAGTTGCATATTATAATACTGAATTATTGGAAGCAGCTGGAATAGACTATACAACTATAAAAACATGGGATGATTTTAAAGCAGCTGGTGCTAAATATTATGAGAAAACTGGTAAGCATTTAGGGACAGCTGATACAAGTGCAGCAAGCCAAGTATCAATAATGTTAGCTGAACAAAATACTGATTACGTAGATGAAAGTGGGAAACCAAAATTAAATAGTCCTGCAATGGTTAAAGGACTAAAAACATTAAAAGAATTACAAGATGCAAATGCAATAGCAACAGTTCCAGGTGGACAACCAGATACTGAAGAAGCATTTGGTGCATATAATAACGGAGATTTCGCTTGTGTTCTTAAACCATTATGGTATATGTCTAGATTCGTAAACTATATGCCAGAATTATCAGGTAAAATTGCTATAGCACCACTACCAACATTTGATGGTAATATCTGTTCAGTAGGTGATGGTGGAACTGGTACAGTTGTTACTAAGACTTCTAAAAATGCACAATTAGCTAAAGATTTCTTAGCATTCGCTAAATTATCTGAAGAAGGAAATATTCAAATATGGCAACAACTTGGATTTGATCCATGCAATACAAAAATTTGGACAGATAAAAATGTGACTCATGATCAAAATAATGAATATGTTAAATACTTTAAAAATAATCCATTCGATGTATTAAATCAAATTAAAGATAATATTAAGTTAATTAAGTCAACAGAAGCAACATCTTCAGCATATAACATTTTATGTACAGTATCATTAAATGGAATTTTTGAAGATAATAACGATGTTCAACAAGTATTAGATGATGCACAAAGTCAAATTGAAAATGAATTAGAATAGTTTTCATAAATTAAGAGGTTATTTCATTGAAACGATGAAATAACTTCTTAGAAGTATGATAAGTATAATCATAACTTTGGGAGGAATAAGCAATGATTAAGAAATTTATATATAATCAAAAGATAGCACCATACGTGTTTATATTGCCTTTTATTCTAGTATTCATTGTATTTTTCATTTCACCGATGGTAAATACAATTGTAATGAGTTTTGAAAATGTTTTACCTGGTCAGACACAGTTTATAGGGTTAAAAAATTATACTAAACTGTTAGGGGATAAAGTATTTTTAATTGCAGTTTGGAATAGTTTAAAATACATGATATGGACACTAATATTGTTAATACCAATACCAATGATATTTGCATGTATAATTAATAGTAAATTAATGGTTGGAAGAGAATTCTTTAAATCAGCTTTCTTTTTACCATCATTAACATCAGTTGTTGTTGCAGGTATTATTTTTAGATTATCATTTGGTGAACAATCAACAGCAGTGATGAATCAATTTTTAAGTTTATTTGGTATGGCACCAATTAAGTGGTTGAAAATCGGATCAACAGGATTTATAACATTATTAGTTTTAGCATGCTGGAGATGGACTGGGGTTAATATGTTATACTTCTTATCTGGATTAAAAAATATTCCAGAAGAATTATATGAATCAGCAGAAATTGATGGAGCTAATACATTACAAAAATTCTTCTATATAACTATTCCACAATTAAAACCTACAACAATATATGTACTTACAATTTCTGTATACGCAGGTCTTGCGATGTTTACTGAAAGTTTCATGATATGGGGCGGAAACAATTCACCTAATAATATAGGACTTACAATAGTAGGGTACTTATATAGACAAGGTATTGAAAAGAATTCAATGGGATATGCATCAGCAGTTGGTATAGTTTTATTTATTTTTGCAATGGGTATAAATTTAATTCAATTGAAATTAAATGGAACATTCAAGAAGGAGGATTAATATGGAAGTAAATGTAACTGAAAAAAACAACACTAAAATGACTCCAGCAATGGGATCAAATGTTAGAGCTAAAAACAAGAATAAAAAAATACCTCTAAGATTATGTATATTTTTACTTTTTGCAGCTATAAGTGTAGTATTAATTATTCCTTTCTATCTTTGCTTTATATCTTCTTTTAGACCAGGAAATGAATTAATTAGAACAGGTATAAATTTATCTCTTGATTTTGAAAATATGTCGTTCAAGAATTATGTATTGTTATTTACTGGTGACAATAGTTATTTTACTTGGTTCTTTAATAGTATGTTTTTGACAATAGTTCAAGTAGCATTACAGCTATTGGTGAGTGCATTGGTTGGATACGGATTTGCAGCTTATGATTTTAAATATAAGAATTTCTTATTTATATGTGTATTATTTGTAATGATGGTTCCTTTTGAAATATTAATGTTACCTATGTATAGTCAGATCAATAGTATGGGGTTAATTGATACTTATTCAGCTATTATATTACCTTCAATAGCTAATGCTTCTACAATATTTTTCTTTAGACAATATTTATCTGGAATACCTAAAGATATAATAGATGCAGGAAGAATAGATGGAGCATCTGAATATGGTATTTTCTTTAGATTAATATTACCAATAATGAAACCTTCATTTGCAGCAATGGGAATATTAAATACAATGGGTAGCTGGAATAACATGTTATGGCCATTATTAGTATTGAAAACACAAAGTAAATTCACTTTACCAATTGGATTAAACACTTTAATGACACCATATGGTAATAATTATGACTTGCTTATAGTGGGATCATTCCTTTCAATACTACCAATATTTATATTATTCTTATGCTTCCAAAAGTATTTTGTAGATGGTATGACAGCAGGGGCAGTAAAAGGTTAATTTGTTAAGAAAAGAATAAGAATAAACTATTGTATATTAGCAGACTATGTCAAAATTGAGTTAAAAGAACTTGATTTGAGATAGCCTGCTGATTCTTTATTATATAGAAAATTATAAAATTTGGGACAACGTAAAGCTAGGTTATATCTAGCTTTACGTTTATTTAATATATTAATTTATAATTAAGATATTATTAGGTGAACAAATGCTAAAAGGCAAAATGAGGTTAATATTAGAAGATCATTGGACTAGTTTTGTGAGTATTTATGATAAAAAAATTAGACCAAATGTAAAAGCTGAAGTAGATAAGATCTTAAGATGTAAGGACACGAGATATGGATATATAGAATTAAAATGTGAAAAATGTAATGAAATCAAGAAAGTGGGTTTTACTTGTAAGAGTAGATTCTGCACCTCATGTGGGAAGGTGTATGTTGATAAATGGATTGAAAGTATGCTATCCAGGTTAATAAATGTTAGACACAGGTATATCACTGATTATGAGATATAATAGTTAAAGATAAGATTTGTAAGAATAAATAGTATTTTTTAATAGGTATAAAGTTTCATAAAGAACATGCGAATCAAGAGCTAAAAATTAATAAAAAAGAAACATGGCAAAGTTTAAATTTAGTTTAAAATGAAAATATGAAAAAAGAGATCATCCGTAACTAATTGAATTATATTTCTATGTTTCTGTTATCTATGATAGCGGATTAGCACAATAAAAGAACAGCAGGAATTTATAAGTGAGACTCATAAATTTCTGCTGTCTTTTTTGATTAATAATTTATAGATTATATTATTATATTAAGGGCAAGTTTTATAAATATTTTTTAATATATAATGAATTTATTTCCAAGCTGCGTTAGAAAGTTTTAATTCATTTTTAAATGTTGATAACTTAGTATCGTTGTTAATTACAACACATTCAATTTGAGACATATCAGCGAAATCTTGAAGCTGTTCTTCATTTAAGGCAAAAGAGAAACTTGTATGATGAGCGCCACCAGCAAGAATCCAAGCTTTAGCACCTTCTTTTAATGAAGGCTGAGGTTTCCAAAGAACGCTTGCAACTGGTAAATTAGGCATGTCCTTTTTCATTTCAACTGCATCAACACTATTTACTATTAATCTAAATCTATTTCCTAAATCTATTAGTGAAGCAGCAACAGCTGGGCCAGAAGCTCCTTTAAATACTAATCTTGCAGGATCTTCTTTACCACCTATACCTAAAGGATGAACTTCAATGACAGGTTTAGTTCCTGCAAGAGTAGGACATACTTCAAGCATATGAGCTCCTAATATTAAACCATTATCTGAATCTAAGTTATAAGTATAATCTTCCATTAGTCCAGTACCTTTTCCTTGAGCCATTATTTTCATAGCTCTTAATAATGCAGCTGTTTTCCAGTCACCTTCAGCTCCAAATCCATAACCTTCTGACATTAAATGCTGAACAGCAAGTCCAGGTAATTGCTTCATTCCGTGAAGAGCTTGGAAGTTTGTTGTAAAAGCAGTATAACCACCATTATCTAAGAATGTTTTTAAACCAATTTCTATTCTTGCTTGCTCACGAATAGAGTTTACATCAGCATTAGGAGCAATATCATATAGGTTTGAGTATATAGACATTAGCTCGTCGATTTGTCCTTCAGTTACCTTTTCCATAGCTTCAACTAAATCTCCAACGCCGTAATAATCAACTGTCCATCCAAATTTTATTTCGGCTTCGATTCTATCACCATCAGTTACGGCAACATCTCTCATATTATCTCCAAAACGTGCAACTTTAATATTTTTTCCTTCAGTAAAAGCAACAGCAGGAGCCATCCATTTTGAAATGTCTCGAGCAACTGAATCTTCAGTCCAGTGACCTACAACAATTTTTCTGGGAATATCTAAACGTGCACCTATATATCCAAATTCTCTATCTCCATGAGCAGACTGATTTAAATTCATAAAATCCATGTCTATAGTTCCCCAAGGAATTTCTTTATTAAATTGTGTGTGGAGATGAAGAAGAGGTTTCCTTAATTCGGTTAAACCATGAATCCACATTTTAGCTGGTGAAAATGTATGCATCCAAGTAATAATTCCTGCACAATTTTCAGAATTGTTGGCTTCGTTGCATACTTTTCTAATTGAATTAGAATCAGTTACAACATTTTTTAAAATGATTTCATAAGGGAGATTTTTTTCGTTTAATCCTTCAACTATTTTTTTTGAATGTTCTGCAACTTGATCGATTACTTCAGGTCCATAAAGTGGCTGACTGCCAGTAACGAACCAAAATTCATATTTTTTTAACTCTAACATAAAAACAATCCTCCTAATTCATAAAAAACTTTTATTGACAAAGTTACAATATATAACCATGTATGTACAAGTAAAATTATAATACTTTAATCATGTACATACAAGTGCTAAATGGAAAAATATTAAAAATGTTAATTATTTTGTTAGTAATTATGGAGAATATTATAGTTACAATATATAATATAAGAATTAAAGGGGTTTCGAAAAATTATAAAAACAAAAAATAGTCAAAAAAAATCAGAAGATAATTTCAAAATTATTCTAATTTATGAAAAAACTATTGATATAATTATTTTTAAGATATATAATTTAATCATCAAGTGCATACAACTTAAAAATATATAGTGAAATCTGTTGATATGTATATTTTATTTTAAGAAAGTAGTTGAGAAGTGTGAAGGAAGCTGAAACAAAACATGAAATTATAGAAAAACATTATATCAGCCTTATAGAAGAAAATAAGGTTTCAGCAGGTGACCAATTACCTTCTGAAAATGAGATTGCATCTATCTTTAATGTAAGCCGTCATACAGTAAGACAGGCACTTAATTATTTAGTACAAGAAGGATGGATATATAAAGAAAGAGGAAAAGGAAGTTTTTATTCCAATAAAAAGAAAAATCAAACTAAGAAAAATGTTGCTGTTATGACAACATATATATCAGATTATATTTTTCCAAGAATTATATCTGGAATAGAAGAAGAGCTTAGGAAAAAAGGATATAATTTATTATTGTTTTCTAGTAATAATGATATTGAAAGTGAAAAGAAGTGTTTTGAAAACATAATAAATCAAGATATTGCAGGATTAATTGTTGAACCAGCACAAAGCAGCATTAACAATCTGCATCATGAAAGCATTAAGAATTTAGAAAAAAATAATATAAAATATATTGCTATTAATGCAAATTGTGATGAAGAAAATTCAGCTTATATTGTTGTAGATGATGAAGAAGGTAGCTATAAATTAACCCATTATCTACTAGAACTAGGCCATAGAAATATAGCTGCACTTTTTAAAGTGGATGATATTCAAGGTGAAAAGAGAAGAGCTGGTTATATAAAAGCTATAAAAGAATATAATATAAATTTTGAAAAATCTATTGTAGGGGAATATATAACAGATAATCAGGAAATGTATGTGGATCAATTTACTAAGAAGATTGCAAAAATGAAAAATAGACCTACAGCTATTCTTTGTTATAATGATAAAATTGCATTAAGAGTAATTGATAATTTAAGAAAAGAAAATATTACAATACCTGATGATATGTCTATAGTTAGTTTTGATGATTCATATTTGGCTGTATCATCTAATATAAAGCTTACAACTATAAAGCATCCTAAACAGGAAATGGGAATCAGAGCAGCAAAGTGTATAGTAGATATGATTGAAGGAAGAATTGATAAACCTCAGTTTGTATATCCAGCTGAACTGATAGTAAGAGGCTCATGTAAAAGAATTTAACTAAAGAAAAATAATAATACAATGCACAACTAAGGATTAGATAAATAATTATAATTATGTGATGTAAATATGTGGTTATTAATATTATACAAAGTCTAATTTTTAATTGTACATTGTATTTTTTTATATATACATGTACGTACATAAGAATGTACAAAATACAAATTTTGTTTGAAAGCTAATTAAATGGGGGAGGCAGAGTATGTTAGAAGAGTTAAAGAAAAAAGTATATGAAGCTAATATGGAGCTTCAGAAAAAGAAACTTGTTATTTACACTTGGGGAAATGTAAGTGAAATAGATAGAGAAACTGGATTAGTTGTAATTAAACCAAGTGGAGTTGAGTATGACACAATGAAACCAGATGATATGGTAGTTGTTGATCTGCAAGGCAATATAGTAGAAGGAAATTATAAGCCATCTACAGATACTCCTACACACTTAGTTTTATATAATAAGTATCTTGAAATTGGAGGAGTAGTTCATACTCATTCTGAATGGGCAACAACATTTGCACAAGCAGGTATAAATATACCAGCATTTGGAACAACTCATGCAGATTATTTCTATGGTGATATTCCATGTACTAGAGACCTTACTGATGATGAAATTAATGGTGAATATGAAAAAGAAACTGGAAATGTAATTGTAGAAACAATTGGAGGTAAGAATCCATTAGAGGTTCCAGGAATAGTAGTAAAAAATCATGGTCCATTTGCGTGGGGAAAAGATGCAGATTCTGCAGTATATAATGCAGTTGTATTAGATAAAGTTGCGGAGATGGCATATAAGACAATGACCCTTAACAACAGAGTAAAATCTGTAAAACAAACATTATTGGACAAGCATTATATTAGAAAACATGGTGCAAATGCTTACTATGGTCAAAAGTAATATGAAATCTAATTAAATAAATCAGAATCATTTAAATAATGAAATATATTTTAAGTAAATTAATGTTAACTAATAAAATATTTATAATAAAGGAGATAAGAAAATGAGATTTTTTTTAGACACAGCAAACGTTGATTATATCAGAGAAGCAAACGAAATGGGAGTTATTTCAGGAGTAACAACTAATCCATCTCTAGTAGCTAAAGAAGGTAGAGATTTTAATGAAGTAATTAAAGAAATTACAGAAATAGTAGATGGACCAATAAGTGGAGAAGTAGTAAGTGAAAATGCTGAAGGAATGATAGAAGAAGGAAGAAAAATTTCTAAAATTCATCCTAATATGATAGTAAAAATTCCTATGACAGTAGAAGGATTAAAAGCAGTAAAAGTTCTTTCTAAGGAAGGTATAAAAACAAACGTAACTTTAATATTCTCAGCAAATCAAGCATTACTTGCAGCCAATGCAGGAGCAACATATGTAAGCCCATTTTTAGGAAGAGTTGATGATATTTCAATGATAGGAATGGATCTAGTAAGAGATATTGCAGAAATATTCTCAGTTCACGGAATAGCAACTGAAATTATCGCAGCAAGCGTAAGAAATCCAATTCATGTAATTGAAGCTGCCAAGGCTGGAGCTGATATTGCAACTGTACCTTATAACTTAGTAATGCAGATGGTAAAACATCCATTAACAGATGCTGGACTTGAAAAATTCAAAGCAGACTGGGAAGCTGCATTCGGAAATAAATAAAACTTAAATTGAATATTGACTTGGAAAAATTTTGGAGTTAATATAAACTTATAAAATATATTTTAAAAAGTTATTTAAAAATAAGTTTCATATCTGCTGGTATGATATTTTTAATTATCTTTTTGCATGGTAAAATAATGAAAAAATAACAAAAATTAAATTGAAAAGTTTTATTTAAAGGAATGGGGAGAAATATGAGTAGAGAACTAGACAAACTATGTATTAATGCAATAAGAACATTATCTGCAGATGCTATTCAAAAATCAAAATCAGGGCATCCAGGATTACCACTTGGAGCAGCGACTATGGCATTTACACTATGGACAAAAATGAATCACAATGGAAAGAATTCTAAATGGGACAACAGAGATAGATTTGTTTTATCTGCTGGACATGGCTCAATGTTAGAATATTCATTATTACATTTATTTGGATATGGATTAACAGTAGAAGATATCAAAAACTTTAGACAATTAGGAAGCCTAACTCCAGGACATCCTGAATATGGACATACTAAAGGTGTTGAAATAACAACTGGTCCACTTGGCCAAGGTGTATGTAATGCTGTTGGTATGGCATTAGCTGAAACACATCTTGCAGCTAAATTTAATAAACCAAATTATAAAGTTGTAGACCACTATACTTATTCAATCTGTGGTGATGGATGCTTAATGGAAGGAATATCTGGAGAAGCAGCATCTCTTGCAGGAACATTAGGACTTGGAAAATTAATCGTTTTATATGATTCAAATAATATTTCAATTGAAGGTAATACTGATATTGCATTTAGAGAAGATGTTGCTAAGAGATATGAAGCTTATGGATGGCAGGTTTTAAAAGTAGAAGATGGAAATGATATAGATGCAGTTTCAAATGCAATCGATGAAGCAAAGAGAGAAGTAGCAAAACCAACAATGATTATTGTTAAGAACATAATTGGATTTGGATGTCCAGCTAAGCAAGGAACATCATCAGCTCATGGAGAACCTTTAGGAGAAGATAATGTAAGAGCTCTTAAAGAAAACTTAGGATGGAAATTAGAGCCAGCATTCTATGTTCCAGATGAAGTTTATACTAACATGCAACAATATATAGATAACGGTGTTGAAAAAGAAGAAAGCTGGAATAAATTATTTGCTGAATACAAGAAAGAATACCCAGAACTAGCTGAAGAATATGAAGAATGGATGAGTGGAAAAGTAAATGTTGAAGCTTTAGATTCAGAAGATTTCTGGAAATTTGATAAATCTATGGCAACAAGACAATCTTCAGGAATAGTTATAAATAGATTAGCTGATATAATTCCTAATTTTATTGGAGGTTCTGCAGACTTAGCTCCTTCAAATAAGACTCATATGGATAACAGAGAAGATTATTCAACTGAGAATAGAAGCGGTTCAAACTTACATTTTGGTGTAAGAGAACATGCCATGGCGGCTATAACAAATGGTATCTGTGCTCATGGTGGATTACTACCATATTGTGCAACATTCTTTGTATTCAGCGATTATATGAAAGGTTCAATGAGATTATCAGCATTAATGAAACTTCCTGTAACTTATGTTTTAACTCATGACAGCATTGGTGTAGGTGAAGATGGACCTACTCATGAACCAATAGAACAATTAGCAGCTTTAAGAAGTATGCCTAACATGACAGTATTCAGACCTGCTGATTCTAAAGAAACTGCTGCTGCGTGGTACTATGCAGTAACTAATGGTTCAGCACCAACTTCATTAGTATTAACAAGACAAAACTTACCTCTTTACGATGGAAGCGGAAAGAATGCTTTAAAAGGAGCTTATATCCTTAAAGATTCTAAAAAAGAAACTCCGGATGTATTGTTAATGGCATCAGGTTCTGAAGTAGAATTAATCTATAAATCAGCAGAAGAACTTGAAAAGAGTGGTATAGATGCAAGAGTAATAAGTATGCCTTCTTTTGAATTATTTGAAGCTCAAGATGAAGCTTATAAAGAAAGTGTAATGCCAAAATCAGTTAGAGCTAGAGTTGCTGTTGAAGCGTTAAGCTCATTTGGATGGCATAAATATACTGGTCTTGATGGTGAAGTTATATCATTAGATGAATTTGGAGCATCAGGCCCAGCTGCTAAGTTATTCGAAAAATACGGATTTACTGTTGAAAATGTTGTGAATACAGCTAAAAAAGTAATTGGTAAATAATAAAATATATAAGTAATAATTTGAAAGCAAGCTTACAGATTTAATTATGTTATTTATCTGACTGGCTTGCTTTCTTGGAAATATAATGCAGATGGTGGAGGTTAATTTTATGGGATTAGCACTTAATGAAGTAAAAAAAGCTATAGTAGAAGGAAAAACAGTACTTGGAATCGAATTTGGGTCAACTAGAATAAAAGCAGTTTTAATTAATGAAAATCATGAACCTATAGCAAGTGGAAGTCATGAATGGGAAAATAGATATGTAGATAATATATGGACTTACACATTAGACGATATATGGACAGGCATTCAAGATAGCTATAAAAATATGGCTGAAGATGTTAAGGAGAAGTACGGAGTTGTAATTAAAAAAATAGGTGCTATAGGAATTAGTGCTATGATGCATGGATACATGGTATTTAATAAAGAAGGAGAACTTTTAGTACCATTTAGAACATGGCGTAATACAATTACAGAAGAAGCTTCTGAAAAGCTTACTGAATTATTTAATTATCATATTCCTCAAAGATGGAGTATAGCTCATTTATATCAAGCAATATTAAACAAAGAAGAACATGTACCTAATATTGATTTTCAAACTACATTAGAAGGGTACATACATTGGAAGCTTACTGGTGAAAAGGTTTTAGGTATAGGAGAAGCTTCAGGAATGTTTCCTATAGATATAGAAACTAAAGATTTTAATAGAAAAATGATTAATCAATTTAACGAATTAATTTCAGGTGAAAATCTTTCATGGAAGCTTGAAGAAATACTTCCTAAAGTATTATTAGCAGGAGAAAATGCAGGAGTTTTATCTGAAGAAGGAGCAAAATTACTTGATGTTTCAGGAGAATTAGAAGCTGGAATCCCACTTTGTCCTCCAGAAGGAGATGCAGGTACTGGAATGACTGCAACTAATAGTGTAGCTAAATGTACAGGTAATGTTTCAGCAGGAACATCGGTTTTTGCTATGATAGTACTAGAAAAAGAATTATCTAAAGTTCATGAAGAAATAGACCTTGTTACTACTCCTACTGGAAATCTTGTTGCTATGGTTCATTGTAATAACTGTACATCAGATATTAATGCTTGGATGGGACTATTTAAGGAATTTGCAGAAGCTCTTGGCGTAGATGCAGATATGAATAAATTATTTTCAATTTTATATAATAAAGCCCTTGAAGGAGACCCAGATTGTGGTGGATTATTAGCATATAATTATTTTTCAGGAGAACATATAACAGGTTTTGAAGAAGGACGTCCATTATTTGTGCGATCACCAGAAAGTAAATTTAATTTAGCAAATTTCATTAGAGTAAATTTATTTACATCATTAGGTGCATTAAAAACAGGATTAGATATTCTATTGAAAGAAGAAGGTGTAAAACTAGATTCTATATTAGGACATGGTGGATTGTTCAAGACAAAAGGAGTTGGACAAAAAATTATGGCAGCAGCTATAAATGCTCCTGTTTCTGTTATGGAAACAGCAGGAGAAGGTGGAGCATGGGGAATTGCACTTCTTGCTTCTTATATGATTAATAAAGATGAAAATGAGGCTTTTGAAGATTATCTTTCAAATAAAGTTTTTGAAGGAAGATTAGGAACTAAGGTAGAACCAAATTCAGAAGATGTTAAAGGTTTTGATGAGTTTATTAAACACTATAGTTTAGGATTATCTATTGAAAGAGCAGCAATTAATTATTTAAAGTAGAGTTATTTTAATAAAGGTTTTGATTTATATAAAAATTTATAAGTGATGCTAAATAGATTGTTAATATTTATATTTAGTATCACTTTTATATTTATTTGTGTAAATTTAAATGAATTTACTAATATGAATTAAAAAGTATACTATATAAATTTATCAAAATATTAATTAAATAGTAATTGTTTCGATAGTATATATAG
>DPOH01000163.1 GCA_003539755.1 Clostridium sp. | reverse complement strand
CTATAGTTTTTACTTTTTCTATAGAGTCTTTTAAGTTTTTGCTACATGAATTGTATAAGCTTAATACATTGTTTTTTGAACTTATAGCATTTTTATATATTTCTGAAGAATGAGATTCTATATTTTGTGCTAAATTTAATCCTTCAGAAGCAGCATTTACTGAATGAGTTGTATTACCAATTACTTCTTCAGAAGCAGCATTAAGTTCTAATAATGCAGCAGATGATTCTTCCATACTTGCAGATATACTTTCTATTGAATTAGTAGATTCATTTATTTGTAAAAATATATCTTGAATCATTTCATCAATATGTGCATTGCTTTCAACAAGAGTAGTACTATTGTTACTTACTTCTTCTACAGTTGATTTTAGTGTAAAAACTGAATTATTTAACGAATCTATAACTTGAGCAAATTCATCATTTCCAGTGGATTCAGATGTATATGATAAATTACAATCTGAAAGTTCAGAAGACATTTTTGCAATTTCATTAATCTTATTAGAAATCCATTGTCTGATATATAATGAACACATGATACCAGCTATTACAGCACATATTGAAACAATGATTTGGAATACTAACATACCACGACTTCTGGCTAAAAGTTCACTTTCAGGTATAGCAAGGAATAATGACCATGGTGTAGATTCAATTGGCATATAGTTTATAATCATTTTTTCATTATTTACAGTAAATGTATCAATGCCGCTTTCTTTTGATTCTACTTTCTTCATAATAGGCTGTAAATTACTTAAGCCTGAATATTCGGCTTTTAGATCTGCTAAGCACACATTGTTGTAAACTATATTCATGTCTTTATGTGCTACAAAGTTTCCATTTTTATTTGCTATAAATGCATACCCGTTTTTACCAACATGTATATTTTGGATAGTAGAATTAATTTTATTTAAATCTATAACTCCGCAAATGTTTGCAAAAACCTTTCCATTTTCATCTTTCATTGGAGCTGTAATAGTAGTTATAGATAATTTTCTTGAACCATCTACATAAGGTTCAGTTAATACTCTTTTGTCACCAGATACCATATCAAAGAATGGTTCTTTAGATTGATCTCTTATAGTATGGTCTTCAGCATAGTAAGATATACCATTAGTGTCCATTATAAATATGTGAAGAAATCCCCAATACTCAGCTTGTTTAAGTAATTCAGGATATTGAATATCCCAATTCATAGATCGTATAGGATCTAAAGTTGCGATATAGTCAAGCTGATGAATTTTATTATTTAGATCTTCCGATAACAATTTAGAACTTTCAGTTATTCTTGCTGAAAGATTTTCTTTCGATAAATCTAAATACCCACTTCTTGATTTAAAGAAAGAAAATGTTGATAAAAATAGTGTTACCAATAGTATAAGTAATGTAAATACTGCTAAAATTTTATTACCTACACTAGAAAGAAACGATACGCTTGATTTTGTGTTTTTTATTATTTTACTCATAAATCCTCCTATAATTCCCAATATAATTATAATTTCGGACAAAAAATGAAAAACTTTACAGAAGAAAAGTAGAAAAAATAAATATTAATTCAAAAAACGGTATGATTATTATGTGTGATATAATTTGATTATTAGTTTGCTATTTAGGAGATGAATATAATGAAAAAAATAGGTTTTATAGGCGTTGGAGTAATGGGTGAATCTATGGTGAGAAATTTAATGAAAAAGGGATATGAAGTATCTGTTTATAACCGTACAAAATCAAAAGCTGATGAAGTAGTAAAAGAAGGTGCTTTATGGTGTGACGATATAAAGTCTTGTGTTGAGGGGAAGGATTTTGTTATTACTATAGTTGGATACCCTAAGGATGTTAGAGAAGTATACTTTGGTGAAAATGGAATACTTGATAGTGCGGATAAGGAAACCATTTTAATAGATATGACTACTACAAGTCCTAAGTTGTCAGTTGAGATATATGAAGAAGCGAATAAAAGAGGCATGTATGCAATAGATGCACCAGTTTCAGGTGGAGATGTAGGAGCTAAAAATGGTACACTATCTATTATGGCAGGTGGAGATAAAGAAATATTTGATAGATGTCATGATGTATTTAAGTGTATGGGAACAACAATAATATATGAAGGTAAAGCAGGAAATGGACAGCATACTAAAATGGCTAATCAGATAGCTATAGCTGGAGCAGTTTCAGGAGTATGTGAAGCAATTGCATATGCAAGGGGAGCTGGACTTGATGTGCAGACTATGCTTAATAGTATAAGTGAGGGAGCAGCAGGAAGCTGGCAAATGTCTAATATGGCTCCAAGAATGCTTAAGGGGGATTTTGATCCGGGATTTTATATGAAGCATTTTATTAAAGATATGAAGATTGCAAAGGAAGAAGCAGAAGATGAAAATATAAAATTACAGGTATTAAATACAGTCCTTAAAATGTATGAATCATTAGAAGAAAATAATCTTGGAAATTTAGGAACTCAAGGACTTATTAAATATTATGAAAAATAATTAGTTGTTTTTTGTGGATTTTTCTTGTCATAGTTTTTACTTATGTTGAATAGTAATAAATTAGAAATATTTGTTTTGTTCATATATTAGAGCAGATTGTATTGGTTTTTTATGTTAATTAAGTATAAAAAGCTGATTATAATGCAATATTAAATAAGGTAAGTATGAATTATGATGTGAGGTGTATACATGAAAAGAATATTTTTTGGTGGTGGCTGCTTCTGGGGAATAGAAAAGTATTTTTCTATGATTAAAGGTGTGGAAAAGACTGAAGTTGGATATGCAAATGGTAATATTAAAAATCCAACATATGAGGATGTATGTGGCGATAATACTGAATTTGTAGAAGTATGTATGGTTGATTATAATCCCAAAGAAATAAGTCTTAACAAGCTTTTAGATAAGTTCTGGGAAGTAATAGATCCAACTCTGGTAAACAGACAGGGCAATGATATTGGAACACAGTATAGAACAGGGATTTATTATGAAGATGAAGAAGATTTAAGTACAATAATATTAAGCAAGAGAAAAGTAGAAACCTTTTATAAAAATAGAGTAGTAACAGAAGTAAAGCATTTAGAGAATTATTATCCTGCAGAAGAGGAACATCAAAAATATCTGGAGAAGAATACAAATGGATACTGTCATATTAAATTTTAATAATGATTAATAAAGAAGACTTTAAATTAATAAGTCTTCTTTAATTTTTCTATATAAGTAATTTAATGTATTATATCTCCTTATGTCAATGATTTATTAAAACTATCTTTTTGCTATTTACTTTATTTTGCTTATATATAATAATATAGTATACACAAGTTTATGTCTTTTATCTATTTTATTTCTTTTTCTTATACACATCTGAAGTTGCCTACGAAATTTATTGTTGTTTTTTTTTCACTTCTGCAGAT
>DPOH01000291.1 GCA_003539755.1 Clostridium sp. | reverse complement strand
TACTTACGGGGATGAAATAAGTATTTTCTCTTTTTATTTATTTTAGATAAATGTGGTTGAGAGAATTATATATTAGCATGTTATAATAAATATGGAGAGGAGAGGTGTCATAATATGGAAAACACTTTTGACATTCATAAATTTTTAGCAGCATATCCTAGCATAGAAGAAAATATTAAAAAACACAATATAAATATAGAAGATTTAAAAAACATATATGATGATTATATTAAATGCAGAACATCATATGAAAATCAAGCAGGTTTTATAGCAAACATACTAAGATCTCAAAAGTCTGTTCATTCTGTAAAATCTAGAATTAAGGCTCCAGAAAGGCTTATTGAAAAGATTATAAGGAAAACTCAAGATAGAAAAAATAAGTATGGTGAAGATTTTAAATTTACTACAGATAATTATAAAGATGAAATAAATGATTTAATTGGAATAAGAGTTATACATATATTTAAAGAGCAGTGGAGAGATATACATGAATTTATAATAAATACGTGGAATGTTATAGAAATAACTGCAAATGTAAGAGAAGGTGACAATACAAAAGACTTTGAAGAACTTAATATAGAAGTACGTTCAAGAGCTTCAGGATACCGCTCTGTACATTATCTTGTGGAATTTTATCCTACAAATAAGAAGGTTATTGCAGAAATACAGGTAAGAACCATATTTGAAGAGGGATATGGAGAAATAGACCATAGATTAAGATATTCACATGAAGAAATACCAGAAATACTTCAATCTAATCTTCTGCTTTTTAATAGAATTGTAGGAAGTGCAGATGAAATGGCTTCTCTTATAAATATGCTTAGTAAAGAATGGACTGAAAATGAAAGTTCATATAAGAATATTATATTAGAACAGCAAAAAGAAATAGAAAGACTTAAAAGTCAATTAAAGCAGTGATGAGTTATTCATCACTGCTTTTTTAAGAATAAGTTATGTATTATAATTTGAATTTTGAAACTGAATCTGAAAGCTTTAATGCTGTTTCAGAAGCTTCATTAGATGTTTCTGAAATAACAGAGCCTTTATGAGTTATTTCAGACATATTTTCAGAAAGATGTGTTGATGAGTCAGCAACACTTGATACAACATCTGATAAACTTGAAATTGTATTAGTCATTTCATTGATTGATCTAAATGTGAAATTTGAAGCTTCAGTGAATTTATCAACCATTTCTTTAACTGAATGTCCAGAATTTTTATATTCTGATGAAATGTTTATTAATGAATCATAATCTTTTAGTATGTCAGTATCAAATAATGTTAATAAGTCACTAGAGAACTTAGTAAGATCATTAACTGCAGTTAATACACCACCTAAATCAGCTTGTATACTATTTACAGCAGATGAACATTCTTCAGCAAGCTTTTTAACTTCTTCAGCGACTACAGCAAAGCCTTTTCCGTGTTCTCCAGCTCTGGCAGCTTCTATAGCTGCATTTAAAGCAAGAAGGCTTGTTTGTTCTGCAATGTTTAAGATTAAATTGGACATTTGAGTTATATTATCTATAGTTTTTACTTTTTCTATGGATTCTTTTAAATTTTTACTGCATGAGTTATATAGTCTTAATACATTGTTCTTAGAAGATATAGCATTTTCATATATTTCTGAAGAATGCTTTTCTATATTTTCTGCTAGAACTAATCCCTCTGATGCAGCATTTACTGAATGAGTTGTATTACCAATTACACCTTCAGAAGCAGCATTAAGTTCTAATAGTGCAGCAGATGATTCTTCCATACTTGCAGAGATGCTTTCTATTGAATTTGCTGATTCATTTATTTGTACAAATATATCTTTAATCATTTCATTAATATGAGTATTACTTTCAGCAAGGATACTGCTGTTACTAGTTACTTCTTGAACTGTGTTTCTTAATATTGAAACTGAGCCATTTAATGAGTTTACAACTTGATCTAATTCATCATTTCCAGAAGATTCATAATTAGAAGATAAATCACAGTTAGAAAGCTCAGAAGATAACTTGGTTATTTTAGTGAGTTTATTAGCAATCCAGTTTTTAAGATAGAATGAGCATATTATTACAGCTATAACTGAGAATATTGAAACTATAATTTGTAATCTTAATGTTTTATTGCTAGTTTCTACAAGTTCCTTTTGAGGAATTGTAAGGAATAATGACCATGGTGTAGAATCAATAGGAATATAGCTTGTAATCATCTTTTCATCATTTACAATAAAAGTATCAGTACCAATTTCTTTAGATTCAGTTTTTTGTACAGCAGGCTGTAATCCACTTAATCCTGAATAGTTATCTGTTAATTTATTAATACATACAGTGTCATAAACAAGACTCATATCCTTATGTGTTACAAAGTTTCCGTATTTATTAAGAATGAATGCATATCCATTTTCACCTACGTCAATATCTTGGATAATAGAATTAATTTTATGTAAATCTATAGCGCCACATATATTACCTAATACTTTTCCATTTTGGTCTTTAATTGGAGCAGTAATTGTTACAATAGAAAATTTAGTTTCACTATTTACAAGAGGTTCTGTCAAAACCTTTTTATCACCAGTTATATCATGGAAGAAAGGTTCATCAGAGTGATCTCTTATAACGTTATTTTCTGCGTAATATCCCAAACCATTAGTTTGCAGTATAAAGATATGTAAAAATCCCCAGTATTCTGCCTGTTCAACTAATACAGGATATTGAATATCCCAATCCATAGATTGAATTTCAGGCATAGATGCAATATATTCAAGCTGTTTGAATTTGTGATTCAAGTCTTCTGATATTAATTTGGATCCTTCAACCATTCTTGAAGAAAGATTACTTTTTGTCGTTTGTAATAAATCATTTTTAGATTTCAAAAAAGAAAATGTTGATAGAAAGACTGTAACAGATAATATTAGTAATGTGAAAATAATTATTATCTTTTTACCAACACTTGTTTGTGAATTATTTAATATTTTTTTCATAAAACCTCCCATAATTATAAAAAAATTTACATATAAATAATATTCGTTCTAAAAAAGAAAAACTTTACATAAAAAACGGATTTTGATGAAAAATAATAATTTTGTATTTAACAACCTGAGAGGAAAATATTTTAAAAAAATAATGCCCAATCAACTTATATAAAGAGATTGGAC
>DPOH01000171.1 GCA_003539755.1 Clostridium sp. | reverse complement strand
AAGAATACAATATTGGGGAAGAAATATAAGCATGTTGAAAATAAGATGAAGAAAACGGATGTGTCAATAAGGGAGCAGCAAAAATTAATTTCATCTGAGCATGTTGCCAAGACCAGATCCTTATGGTAGTTACTAAACCTACGTTGTTACACAGGAGTACGTATCGGTGAGGCGATCCAAATCTCTTCAAATGATTATATTGAGAAAGAAGACCAAGGAATACTCATTAAATGTATCAGCATTAATGATGCTGGTACTAAAACCGTTAAGAATAACGAGTCAATTCGCGATATACCTTTAAGTGATAGCCTTCTAAAGGCTGGTATATGGGAAGAGAAACCAATATATCATTGGGTTAATAATTCATCTGCAAGTAATGCCGTAAGCAAGGCTTTCAAAAAAGCAGGCATGAAACATACAGCACATGACTATAGATATGGTTTGTCAGACCGATTGAGAGATCTTCAAGAAGTACCTGACCATATAAGATTCTCGATACTTGGACATGCTCATCGAACAATGACGGATAGAACATACAGGAGTAAACAACCACTTCTGCAAATGAAACACGTGATTGATCGTATCTGAATTAAAAACAAGCACATGGATGTGTTATCGTGAAGTACATTACTTTAAATCATTTGTGAAATTCTTTCCCTTTATATCCTATACTAAAAGGAATAGTGAATTTATAAAAAATGTGAGGTTTAATATATGAGAATGAAAGAACATTATTATGATAAGACACTATCTTATTATAAATTATCAGAAGAAGAGTATGAATGTATTATAAGGGAAGAGGAAAGGAAGTTTTCTAAAGACAGCAATAAGAGGTTGTTAATAAAAACAAATATAATCAATGCTAAAAAATAACCCACATTCATTTTTATTTTATGTGTTTTTATATGTGCTGAATATTTTTGTCATTGTTTATTTTTATTCTTTGGTTATAATGCTAAAATTGTCATCATATTTTCAATGGGTAACCGATTCCTTAGTTTTTTTGTTGTGCGATAGGAACAGGTGCGTTGCTATTATTCCATAATCTAAAGGCAGGTTACTTAGCAACACTTAGTAATACAAGCTATTAAATATAAATGTACTAAAAAACGCATATTTCATTCCCTATAAATATCGGTAGATATTTATAGGGGGAGAAGAAAAAATGAAATGAATTTAAATTATGTCCTATACTATATGTATAGTTAAAATCCTGTTGGTGTACCCGTTAGTCGTGGGGTAATGATAAGAGCGTCATTACCCTTGGTATAATAAATTAAAACCTGATCCTATCGACAAGTAGATGGCAGATGAGTTGTTCAGCAGAACGCAGTGCAAATGAAACCCGTGCAAATTTCCCGAGCGTAAATTCCAGACAAAAAAGACGAAAACGCAGGAGTCACGGCAATGTGGCACTATAAAGGAATCGGATAATACCCCGTAGATTCCCTTGATAGACATATAAGGCCAATCCTTACCAAATGGTATAAGGGAGTCTATTACTTCTAATAGATTCAGTGGCGAATTTATACAATATAGATCCGTCCAGAATTCGAGAAGTACTTAGACGCTTATAGGAGTTATTCATACAGCTTTTATAAGAAGAGTAGCGATGAGCTACGACCGTTGCAGAGAATGGCGATAGGAAGAAACAGGGCAACCCGCTTCCGCTTGAGTACAATATAGTTGTATTCAAAATTCGCTGTATGAAATGTTGATGAGTATCAGCGTCAAGAAATACAAATTAATTGTATATTTTGAATTTCTTCCCCCTTAGTGGGGGATCAAAATGTATCCAAGAAATCCCGTCAAGGGGTAACGCTGTTAAAGCTATTAAATTCAATATAAGTTTATCAGTAAGGCTGACATATAAATGAATTGAAATTCGATTTAAACGAGCGTAGTGAGTTTAACATCGAATGAAATTCCTGGTTCGCTTGTAAAGCGAGACAGTTTAAACGCCATGCATAACAGATATCATACGGATTCTATATAGCAAGATCATTATGTTTCTTTTGTTTGCTAAGTCTACCTTCAGAATAGGGTAATGCTAAAGCAATTGAATTTAATGAATGGAAGGTTTTATTTAATATAGAGTTATGAAAAATAAACGTCTACTATGAATAATGGGCGAACATTATTCATAGTAGACATTGATGAGATTATATCCAGATGTCGTAGCTAAGCTTTTTTGTAATGCTGTTTACTTCATCTTCTAACACAGACAATTTTTTCTCAAAACTACGCAATAGATAGAATTTGTCTGCATCAAAGAAAATAGAGTCATCGCCAATTTTGGCTTTATGAGACATTATTCTATCTGTACCATAATATATGGAAATATAATTATCTAACTGATCAATTGCAGAAAGAAGCGATTCAAAGAAATCTGTTTGTTTACGCATAAGTTCTTCATAATTTTTTTTGTTATTTAATTTCCACCCATGAAGTTGTAGTATTGTTTCGCTTTTTCTTATGTTAATTTTTTCAGTCATATAAAATACGCGATATATTTTATATGATTCATTTAAGTGACTAATTAAGGTTTTTATATTTTTCTGAACAACGGGGTTATTATTCTCATTTCGTTCTTTCTCAAACTGTTCACGATTTTTTCTTAAAATCACTTCGTTGGATATTATTTCAACCCCTAATAAAGCTCTCCGCATCATACCCTCTAAAGGAATAATATGATTTTCGTGAAATTTAGCCACCAAGTGCAATGATGTCTCTTTTTTCTTTGCACCCAACCAGTTTTTTGCGTTAATAGCGGCATATAATGCTGCAATGGCCATTGCGACGTTACAT
>DPOH01000203.1 GCA_003539755.1 Clostridium sp. | reverse complement strand
ATACAGGGAGGTGTGTCCGTTAATGGACATTGATAGTTTATCACATAGCAAATGGAATTGTAAATATCACATAGTTTTTGCACCAAAGTTTAGGAGACAAATTATATATGGGCAGATAAAAGCTGATGTAGGAAGAATATTAAGATTATTATGTGAAAGAAAAGGTGTTGAAATTATAGAAGCAAATGCGTGCCCAGACCACATACATATGCTTGTAAGTATACCGCCTAAATTGAGCGTAGCTCAATTTATGGGATATCTCAAAGGTAAGAGTTCTTTGATGATTTTTGATAGACATGCAAACATGAAATATAAGTATGGCAATAGGCAATTTTGGTGTAAGGGATACTATGTTGATACAGTTGGAAGAAATAAAAAGATAATAGAAGAATATATAAAAAATCAGATACAAGAAGATATAGCTTATGAACAAATGAGTTTGAAGGAATATATCGACCCGTTTACGGGTGAGCCAGTAAATAAAGGCAAAAAATAAAGCACCTTTTAGGTGCACAGCCGGTAAAGGTTTTGCGGTCGGCAGACCATTTCAACGTGCGAGCAGCACGGCCAGTAACAAAGCCTTATAGGCGCAGAGCAAACCACCCGTTTTCACGGGTGGTCCTGATTTATTCAAAAAATCATAAAGTTTTTTTGACAATAATCAAGAAAGGCAGTATATTTTATAGATGGAATAAAATGATTAAACTTAGAATGAATATAGAATATGTAATAATACATAATATTAAATGATGTCTGTATACAATCATATTTGTTTATTGTAGAATAAATAAGTATTTATAGATAAATTTAGTTATTTGTTTTGAGTAAAAAGAGAACTGGTGTTCAAGATGGAGGAGTTTTATGGAATTAAAAAATACTAATGCTTATGATGTAACGGATTTAACATCCCTTGAAAAATTAGAACCTGTTAGAGTAAGACCAGGTATGTATATTGGTTCTACAGGAAGTAAGGGATTACATCATTGTATATGGGAAATTATAGATAACTCCATAGATGAAATAGCTAATGGATATGGAAATAAGATTTCGATAATTTTAAATGAAGATAAAAGTGTAACAATAATAGACAATGGTAGAGGAATACCTACAGGAATTCACCCAGTTAAAAAGATTTCTGGTGTGGAAATGGTTTATACAGAATTACATACTGGTGGTAAGTTTGATAATAAGAACTATAAAACATCAGGAGGACTTCATGGTGTTGGAGCAGCGGTTGTTAATGCATTATCAGAATGGGTTGAAGTAGAAGTATATCAAAATGGAAATATATATAGACAAAGATTTGAATATGCATATGATAAAGAACTTAAAAGAGATATGCCAGGAACTCCAGTAACAAAACTAGAAGTAGTAGGTAAAACTGATAAAACAGGTACAAAGGTTACTTTTAAACCATCAGCAGAAGTTTTTTCAACAGTTGATTTTAAATTTGATGTGATAGATGAAAGACTTCAAGAGCTTGCATTCCAAAATAAAGGGATTATGCTTGAACTTACTGACCATAGAAAAGGTCAAGAAATAACAAAAGAATATTATTCTGAAAATGGTCTTCTTGATTTTATAAAATACTTAAATGAAAGTAAGACTCCAATGCACGAAAAGCCTATTATATTTGATGGAGAAAGAACAGTTGGAAATCTTCAAATGTATGGAGAAGTATGTATGCAGTTTACAGATTCAACTACAGAGTATATTGCGAGTTATGTAAATAATATACCTACAACAGAAGCTGGAACTCATGAAACAGGGTTTAAAACTGGGATGACAAGAGCATTTAAAGAATGGGCAAAGAAGCTTGGATTAGTAAAAGAAAAAGATAAAGAATTTGAAGGTGATGACCTAAGAGAAGGGATGACTGCAATTGTAAGAATAAAAATTACAAATCCAGTATTTGAAGGTCAGACAAAAACTAAACTTGGAAATTCAGAAGCCTATACTATGATGAATGACCTTGTGTATACAAAGTTTTCTGAGTGGATTGAAGATAATAAAGAGCTTGCTAGTGTCATTATAAATAATGCACTTGAAGCTGCTAAAAGAAGAGATAAAATAAAAAAGATAAATGAAGCTGAAAAGAAAAAGATAGGTAAAGGAACAGCACCACTTGCTGGGAAAGTAGCTGTATGTACACTAAAGAACAAAGAATATAATGAATTTATAGTGGTGGAAGGAGATTCTGCGGGAGGTTCTGCAAAACAGGCAAGAGATAGAAGATTCCAAACTATTATGCCATCAAAAGGTAAGATAATGAATACGGAAAAGCAGAAACTTGAAAATGTATTAGCATCAGAAGAGTTAAAAATATTCAATACTGCTGTAGGTACTGGAACTTTAGATAATTATAAAGAAGAAGATTTAAAATATAATAAAATAATAATTATGAGTGATGCCGATGTAGATGGATATCATATAAGAACTTTATGGATGACATATATTTATAGATATATGAGACCTCTTATTGCTAATGGACACTTATATTTAGCACAGCCACCTTTATATAAAGTATACAAAGATACAAAAGGCAAGAGTATTGTTGAATATGCTTATAGTGATGAAGATTTAGAAAAGGCTAAAAAGAAAGTTGGAAAGGGAGCATTAATTCAAAGATACAAAGGACTTGGAGAAATGAATCCAGACCAGCTTTGGGAAACAACATTAAATCCAGAAAGTAGAACACTTCTTCAAGTTACTATTGAAGATGCTGCTAAGGCTGAAAAAATGGTTTCTCTATTAATGGGAGATGTTGTTGAGCCAAGAAAGAAATATATGTATAAATACGGAGAATTTTAATATAGTAGGAAAAGGAGATTGTTATGGCAAAGAAAACGGATAATCTTATTCCTAAGGATAGGAATATAATTGGAATACCATTGGAAGAGGCTATGCCTGAAAATTATCTGCCATATGCTATAGAAGTAGCAAAGGAAAGAGCACTTCCAGATGTAAGAGATGGATTAAAACCAGTACATAGAAGAATTTTATATGGTGCATATATGCTTAAGGCTTTTCCAGATAGACCATATTATAAATCGGCTAGAATAGTTGGAGATATACTTGGTAAATTCCATCCACATGGAGATTCATCAGTATATGAAGCAATGGTTATACTTGCTCAAGATTTTTCAACGAGAGCACCTATTATAGAAGGTCATGGAAATTGGGGATCTATTGATGGTGATAGTGCAGCGGCGATGAGATATACAGAAGCAAGACTTGCACCTATAGCTATGGAAATGCTTAAAGATATTGATAAGGATACAGTTGATATGGTACCAAACTATTCTGATAGTGAGATGGAGCCTAAAGTACTTCCGAGCAGATACCCTAACCTTTTAGTAAATGGAGCATTTGGTATTGCAGTAGGTCTTGCAACTAATATACCTCCACATAATTTAAAAGAAGTTACAGACGGTGTACTTGCTTATATAGATAATAATGAGATTACAACAAGTGAACTTATGAATTATATAAAAGGACCTGACCTTCCAACAGGAGGAATACTTATAGGTCAAAAGTCTCTTCTTTCTGCTTATGAAACAGGAGAGGGAAAGGTTGCATATAGAGCAAAGACTAATATTGAAAAATTAGAAAACGGAAGACTTGGAATAGTTATAACAGAATTTCCTTACAGAAGAAATAAATCAAAGATACTTCAAACTATATCTGAAATGACTGGTGATAAGAAACATGCAAAGGCATTAGAACTTATTACAGATATAAGAGATGAATCAGATAGAAACGGTATAAGAGCTGTTATTGAATTTAAAAAGAGTGCAGATGAAAATGCAGTAGAAAAAGTTCAAAAGTATTTATTTAAGAAGACTGATTTACAATGTAATATAAGCTTTAATATGGTTGCATTAGCAGATGGTAAACCTGAAACAATGAGCCTTAAAGCTATAATAAGACATTATGTAGATCATCAAAAAGAAATAGTAACTAGAAGAACTAAGAAAGAACTTGAAATAGCTAAAAAGAGATACCATATAGTTGAAGGATTCATAAAAGCTATAAATATTCTTGATGAAGTAATAGCAACTATTAGAAGTTCAAAATCCAAAAAGGATGCTAATGAAAATTTAGTTGCCAAATTTGGTTTTTCAGAAATTCAAGCAGGAGCTATCTTAGAGCTTATGCTTTATAGATTAACAGGTCTTGAAATAAAAGTATTTGAAAAAGAATATGCAGAACTTACTAAGCTTATTAAAAAGCTTGAAAAAATATTAGCACATGAATCAGAATTATTAAAAGTTATTAAAACTGAACTTAAAGAAGTATGTGATAAATATGCAGATGAAAGAAGAACAGCAATAATTGAAGATGATACTCAAAGTAAGATTGATGCTGAAGAACTTATTGTAGTAGAAGAAGTTATGATTACAGTTTCTAAAGATGGATTTATAAAGAGAATTCCTCTTAAAAATTATAATAGATCAAATTCAAATCCAGAAGATATTGAGTATAGAGAAGGGGATAGCTTAGAATATCTTATAAGTTCAAATACTCGCGATACAATATTAGTATTTACAGATAAAGGATTTATGTATCAGACTAAAGGCATAAATATACCAGAACTTAAGTGGAAGGAAAAAGGGGAAAGACTCGATAGAATAATTAAGACATTAGATTTTGAAAATGAAAAGATAATTGATGTAATTTCTATTGAAAACTTAACTCCAGGAAAGGCCTTTAGATTTATTACTAAAAATGGAGGAATAAAGAAGAGTGGTCTTGATAAGTTCCAAACTTCATATACAAGACTTCAAGCATTAAAGCTTAAGGATGATGATTTACTTATAAATGTATCATTAAGGGACTTAGAAGAAGAAAGTGGCTTCATGAAGTTTACAAGCAAAAATGGATTGGAATTTACATTAGAAATACCACAATTAGAAGATAGCACTAGAAATATTCTTCCAATACAGTTATTTAATATGCCTGAAAAGGATGAAATAATAAAAGTAGAAGATGTTAATGAATTAGAGTATTTTGAATTTAATATTGGAATTAATGAAAAAGGAAAGCTTAAAGTATATGGAAAGATAAAAGAAGATTATCTTAAAGTAAAAACTAATTCATTAAAGAAATTATTAATATTTACAAACAAGGGTAATGTTTATAAAGTACCGGTATTTCTTATGAAGAATTTAATTAATAAGGATATGTCCATTGAAGATTTTGTTGGAAAGTTAGAAAAGAACGAAAAAGTAATAAGAATAGCTTCTGTAGATGAGTATTCTGAAGATATGGCAGTATATTTATTCACTAAACGAGGAATGGTTAAAAAGACATTACTTAAGGAATTTTCAGGAGATTTCTTAAAACAAATCTGTTATAAATTTAAATATGAAGATGATGAAGTTGTATCTGTAGATGTTGATAAGGCTGATCTTGGGCATCTGGTCATGATAACTAAAAAAGGTATGGCTATAAGGTTCCCAGTTGAAAATGTAAATCCAATGGGAAAAGTTGCTTCAGGAGTAACAGGGATAAGTCTTAAAGATGATGATGCAGTTATATTTGGTAAATTTAATAGTCCTTATGAAACTAACAGAGATAATGTACTAGTTTTATCTAAAGAACATGTATATTTAACTTTAGTTACTAAGAGCAAAGATAAAGAAGATATTAGAATAGATGATATCAAGCTTCAAAACAGAGCTGGAAGAGGAACTAGCGTAATGATGCTTGTTTTAGATGATGAGATAAATAGTGTTACCTTATAATTAATTGCAAGTAAGATTTGAACGGGTGTATAATAAATTATAAATAATAGTAGATGAGGGTGTTCTGATAAATTTAGGGCATCCTCATCATTTGAATTAAGGAGTGTTATTTATGAAGAAAGTATGTGTATTATTAGCAGAAGGTTTTGAAGAAATAGAAGCATTAACTGTTTCAGATGTAATGAGAAGAGCTAATATTCAATGTGATTTAGTTTCAATAAAAGATAAAACAGTAAAATCAAGTCATGGAGTAGTTGTTGAAGCTGATAAAATTTTTGATGACAATATGGAATATGATTTAGTAGTTTTACCTGGAGGCATGCCAGGGGCAGCAAATTTAAGAGATGATGAAAGAGTTATTACATTATTAAAAAATCAAAATAATAGTAATAAATTAATTGGTGCTATATGTGCAGCTCCTATAGTTTTAGGAAGAGCAGGACTTACTGAAGGGTTAAATATGACTTCATATCCAGGATTTGAAGATGAGCTTCCAAATTGTATTTACTCAGAAGAAGCAGTTGTTGTTGATAAAAATATAATCACAAGCAGAGGTCCTGCAACAGCAATGCTATTTGCATATAAATTATTAGAAGAACTTGGCTATGCTAAAGAAAAAGAAGAGATTGCTTCTGGAATGTTATATACTAAATATTTTAAGTAATTAAAAATAAGTTGTTTTTATATTAGATGAATAATTAGAGGAATAACTCTGCTATAAATGAGATAATCTTTTATAGCAGAGTTGTTTTTATAATAATTTGATATGTTAATTTAAATCTAACAATAAAATGAATGATTTATTTAAAATGTTGTATTAAAATTAGATATGTAGTTTTATGTTAGGAGAAAAAAATATGACAGAAAGATGGTTTATTAAAAATAAAAAGATGAACTACAAGTATATGGCTGAGAAATATGGTATTTCAGAAGTTATGAGTAAGCTTATAGTTAATAGAGATATTATAGATGATGAAATGATTCGAAGTTATATTCATCCTGAGTATAATATGCTTCATGATGGTAAAGAAATGAAGGATATTATAAAAGCAGTACATATACTTAAAGATAAAATTGAAAGCGGAAAGAAAATAAGAATCGTAGGAGATTACGATGTTGACGGTGTTATAAGTGTTTATATTCTTTATTCAGCACTTAAAAGATGTAAAGCAGATGTAGATTATGAGATTCCAGATAGAATCAAAGATGGCTATGGAATTAATGTCAACATTATAAAAAAGGCTGAAGAAGATGGGGTAGATACTATTCTTACATGTGATAATGGTATATCTGCAATTGAACCTATAAAAGAAGCAAAAAGTTATGGACTTACAGTTATAGTAACAGATCATCATGATATTCCTTTTATAGAAGATGAAGATGGAAATAGAACATTTATAAGATCAGAAGCAGATGCAATAATAAATCCAAAGCAGGCAGATTGTAATTACAAATTTAAACAACTTTGTGGTGCAGGGGTAGCATTTAAGCTTGTAGAAATTTTATATGAAGAGTTAGGCATAGATAAAAATGAATGTTATGAATTTATTGAGTTTCTTGCAATTGCAACTGTTTGTGATGTTGTAGACCTTGTTGATGAAAATAGAATTTTTGTTAAAAAAGGATTGGAACGTATGAATAATACGACTAATCTTGGACTTCATAACTTAATAACTGAATGTGAAATGCAGGATAAGACTTTAAGTGCATATCATCTTGGATTTGTTATAGGGCCATGTATAAATGCTTCAGGAAGATTAGATAATGCTAAGAAAGGAGTAAGACTTCTTTTAAGTGAAGATGAAAATGAAGCAATGCTACTTGCAAAAGATTTAGTTAAGCTTAATGAAGAGAGAAAATCTATGACCATGAAAGGTGTAGAAGATGCAATAGAGATTATTGAGGGAAGCGACATAATTAATGACAAGGTCTGTGTGGTATATCTGCCTCATATCCATGAAAGTTTAGCTGGAATTATTGCTGGAAGGATACGTGAAAAATATAATGTTCCAACATTAATATTGACAAAAAGTGAAGATGGTGCAAAGGGTTCAGGAAGGTCAATAGAAGAGTATAATATGTTTGAAGAGATTGTTAAATGCAAGGATATACTTACTAAGTTCGGCGGACATCCTATGGCGGCTGGATTTTCACTTAAGGAAGAAGATATTGATGAGTTTAGAAGAAGGCTTAATGAAAATGCTAATCTAAGTGATGAAGACCTTACGAAAAAAGTAACTATAGATATGGTTCTTCCTTTAGATGAGATAAATATTGATATGATAAATGATTTGGATAAATTAGAGCCATTTGGAAAGGCAAACACTAAACCCCTTTTTGGTGAGAAGGATATTAATGTGATAAAAGCAATGATTCTTGGCAAGAATAGGAATGTTCTTAAATTGAAGCTAAAAACTTCAAAAGGCAAAGTTATAGATGCTATATATTTTGGAGATATTGAAAAATTTGAAGAAGCTATATCACAAAAATATAGTAAGGAAGAATTGCAAAAATTATATGATGGCGTATATAATGATGTGAAAATAGATTTAGTATTTTATCCAAATATTAATGAATATAATGGTAATGTAACGATTCAAGTTGTAATTCAAAATTACCGATAAAAAGACAGATTAAGAAAGGATGATATCTTTTGTCTAAGTACAAGATAATAATGACTGGTGGAGGAACTGCAGGTCATGTAACTCCTAATCTTGCTTTAGTACCAAAACTAAAGGAGAATGGGTTTGAAATCAAATATATAGGAAGCGTTGATGGAATAGAAAAAGAAATCATAACAAAAGAAAATATACCGTATTATGGTATTTCAAGTGGTAAGCTTAGAAGATATTTCTCTATGAAGAACTTTACAGACCCTTTTAAAGTTATGAGGGGAACTATTCAGGCATTAAGAATAATTTCTAAAGAAAAGCCAGATGTAATTTTTTCAAAGGGTGGATTTGTTGCAGTTCCTGTAGTCATGGCAGCCTCGTTGAAAAAAATACCTGTTGTAGCTCATGAGTCAGATATGACACCTGGTCTTGCAAATAAATTATCTGCGCCATTTTGTGATAAGTTATGTGTAACATTTAGAGAAAGCCTTAAGTACATAAAGGATAATAAAGGAATATTAACAGGTAGTCCTATAAGAGAAGAAATACTTAAAGGGGATAAATCAGAAGGTAAGAAAATATGTGGCTTTAATGATAATAAGGAAATTATATTTATAATGGGTGGAAGCTTAGGATCCCAACTTATTAATAATGAAATAAGAAAAAATCTCGATAAGCTTTTAAAAGAATTCAATATAATTCATATATGTGGAAAAGGAAACGTTGATAAATCATTAGAAGGCAAAAAGGGATATAAACAGTTTGAATTTGTAAGAGAAGAACTTCCTCACTTAATGAAATGCTGTGATTATATAATTTCAAGAGCAGGAGCAAATTCAATATTTGAATTCCTTGCACTTAAGAAACCAACTATTCTTATACCATTGTCGAGAAAAGCCAGCAGAGGAGATCAGATTTTGAATTCAAAATCATTTGCTAAAGAAGGTTATTCTCTTATGATTGAAGAAGAAGATTTAAAAGATGATGCATTATATAATAAAATATTAGAATTAAAAAACAGAAAATCTGAATTAGTAACCAATATGGAAAAAAGTCAGTCAACTAATGCATCTGAAACCATTGTAAATATTTTACTTAAAAGTATAAAAAAATAAAATTTTGAAAAAATACATTTATTTCGTAAAATAACCCAAATTATGAAATCAAATCTTGAAAAATAATTTATGTGAGATATAATAAAAGGGTAAGTTCATTTTAGTAAATTATGAAATAAGTTATTTATTTTACAAGAAGATGAGGTGCTATTAATGAAAAAAGTGTCAATCATTTACTGGAGTTGTGGAGGCAATATAGAAATTCTTGCAAATATAATGGCAGAAAGTGCTAGAGAACAAGGTGCTGAAGTCATAGTTAAACAGGTCGCAGATGCATCTATAGACGATGTTAAAAATGCAGATGCTGTTGCATTTGGAAGCCCTGCAGCTGATTCTACTAAAATAGAACAAACAGAAATGCAGCCATTTATAAATAAATTAAGTGATTTATTAAATGAAAATAAGGGAAAAGACTGTATTTTATTCGCTACTTATGGATGGATTGAGGATACTTTCATGGAAATATGGAAGAATCAAATGAAATCTTTAGGTTTTAATTTAATTGGAGATTTAGCAGTTAAAGAGTCACCAAGCAAATTGCAGATTGAATATGCGAAAAAGCTTGGTAAACTGCTTGCAAAATAGCAAAGGCATTTATGCCTTTGCCTTAATTAGGTTTTGCAAGCTTACATAATGCGCTAAATATAATGTGTGCTTATAAATTGGCCATTTAGGCTGTTTATATAAAAATTTAAATTATTTAGATTTAAGTTTTAACACTTAGAAAGAGGGGTCAACGCGATGAGAAAAATGAAAACTATGGATGGTAATACTGCAGCTGCTCATGTATCTTATGCATTTACTGAAGTTACTGCAATCTATCCAATTACTCCATCATCACCAATGGCAGAACATGTTGATGAATGGGTAGCCCAAGGAAGGAAAAATATATTTGGACAACCAGTAAAGGTTATGGAAATGCAATCAGAAGCAGGTGCTGCTGGTGCTGTTCATGGATCTTTACAAGCTGGAGCATTAACAACTACTTACACTGCTTCACAAGGTTTATTATTAATGATACCAAACATGTACAAAATTGCTGGTGAAATGTTACCAGGAGTTTTCCATGTATCAGCTAGAGCATTAGCTACATCATCATTAAATATCTTTGGTGACCACCAAGATGTTATGGCAGCAAGACAAACTGGTTTTGCTATGCTTGCAGAAGGATCTGTACAAGAAGTTATGGATTTATCAGCAGTTGCTCATTTATCAGCAATTAAAGGAAAAATTCCATTCTTAAACTTCTTCGATGGTTTCAGAACTTCTCATGAAATTCAAAAAATTGAAGTACTTGAATATGATGAATTAGCTAAGTTACTTGACTGGAATGCTGTTAAAGCATTTAAAGCACATGCATTAAATCCAGATCATCCTGTAACTAGAGGTACTGCTCAAAATGCAGATATATACTTCCAAGAAAGAGAATCAGTTAATAAATACTACAATGCTTTACCAGAAGTTGTTGAAGGATACATGGCTGAAATCACTAAATTAACAGGAAGAGAATATCACTGCTTCGACTACTATGGTGCTGAAGATGCAGATAGAGTTATAGTAGCAATGGGTTCAGTTACAGATGTTGCTGAAGAAACAATTGATTATTTAAGATCAAAAGGAGAAAAAGTCGGATTAGTTAAAGTAAGATTATTCAGACCATTCTCAAATGAAAGATTATTAGCAGCTATTCCAAAGACTGTTAAGAAGATAGCTGTATTAGATAAAACTAAAGAACCAGGTTCAGCTGGAGAACCATTATACTTAGATGTAAGAAATGCATTTTATGGACAAGCTGATGCTCCATTAGTAATAGGTGGTAGATTTGGTTTGGGTTCTAAGGATCCAAACCCAGGTCATATTGCGGCTGTATATGCTAATTTAGCTCAAGATGAACCTAAGAATGGATTTACACTAGGAATCAACGATGATGTAACTAATACTTCATTAGTTGTAACTGAAGATATAGATGCTACACCAGAAGGAACTAAAGCATGTAAGTTCTGGGGTCTTGGATCAGATGGTACTGTTGGTGCTAACAAGAGTGCAATCAAGATTATCGGGGATAATACAGACATGTATGCTCAAGGATATTTCTTCTATGATTCTAAGAAATCAGGTGGTATCACTGTATCTCACTTAAGATTTGGTAAGAAGGCTATTAAGTCACCATACTTAATTAATAAAGCTGATTTCGTATCATGCTCTAACCAATCTTATGTTCATAAATACAATGTATTAGATGGATTAAAACCAGGATGCACATTCTTATTAAATACAATTTGGGATGATGCTGAATTAGATAGACAATTACCAGCAGAATACAAGAGATTCATAGCTAACAACAATATTAAGTTCTATACTATAAATGCTGTAGCTATAGCTCAAGAAATCGGTCTTGGCGGAAGAATCAACATGATTATGCAATCTGCATTCTTCAAACTAACTGAAATAATTCCAGTTGAAGATGCTGTTAGACACTTAAAACAAGCAGTTGTAACTTCTTATGGTAAGAAGGGTGAAAAAGTAGTTAACATGAACTACGCTGCAATTGATAAGGGTGTTGAATCAATTCACGAAGTTGTTATTCCAGATTCATGGAAGAACTGCCCAGATGATGCACCAGTAGAAATTAAACATGCAACAAACTTCGTTAAAGATATAGTTGTACCAATGAACAGATTAGAAGGAGATAATCTTCCTGTATCTGCATTCGAAGGAATGGAAGATGGTACTTGGGAAGCTGGTACTGCTGCTTTCGAAAAGAGAGGAATTGCAGTTAACGTTCCTGAATGGGATGCTTCTAAGTGTATCCAATGTAACCAATGTTCATTAGTATGTCCACATGCTGCTATCAGACCAATCTTAGTAAGTGAAGATGAAAAAGCTAAGGCTCCAGCTTCAGCTAAGATCGTTGATGCAAAAGCATTAAAGACAGAAGAAAAATTATACTACTCAATGGCAATAAGCACACTTGATTGTTCAGGTTGTGGAAACTGTGCTCAAATCTGTCCAGCACCAGGAAAGGCTTTAGTTATGAAACCACAAGCTTCTCAAGCTGCTCAAGACGAAGCATGGGAATACTTATTGCATGAAGTAGCACCTAAGAAGAACCCAATGAACAAGAAGACTGTTAAGGGTAGCCAATTTGAACAACCATTACTTGAGTTCTCAGGAGCTTGTGCAGGTTGTGGAGAAACTCCATACGCTAAGACTATAACTCAATTATTCGGTGATAGAATGATGGTTGCTAACGCAACAGGATGTTCATCAATTTGGGGTGGTTCAGCTCCTTCAACTCCATACACTAAGAACCATGAAGGACACGGTCCAGCTTGGGCTAACTCATTATTTGAAGATAATGCTGAATATGGTTTAGGTATGTTCTTAGGAGTTAAAGCTCAAAGAGAAGAAATCGCTGCATTAGCTAAGGCTGCTATCGAAGCTAACGATCCTGCAAAAGCAGAATTACAAGATTGGGTAGACAATATGAACGAAGGCGATGGAACTAGAGAAAGAGCTGCTGCATTAGTTGCTGCACTTGAAAAGTCTGGTACAGATGCCGCTAAAGAAATCTTAGAAAAGAAAGAATTCTTCGTTAAGAGATCTCAATGGATCTTCGGAGGAGACGGTTGGGCTTACGATATCGGATACGGCGGAGTTGACCACGTTCTTGCTTCAGGCGAAGATGTAAATGTATTTGTATTTGATACAGAAGTTTACTCAAATACAGGTGGACAATCATCTAAATCTACTCCAACTGCTGCAATTGCTAAGTTCGCTGCATCAGGTAAGAAGACTAAGAAGAAAGACCTTGGAATGATGGCTATGAGCTATGGTTATGTATATGTAGCACAAGTTAACATGGGTGCTGATAGAAACCAAGTTCTTAAAGCAATAGCAGAAGCTGAAGCTTACCATGGTCCATCATTAATCATCGGATACGCTCCATGTATCAACCACGGAATCAGAATTGGTATGGGTAACAGCCAAGAAGAAGCTAAGAGAGCTACAGCTTGCGGATACTGGCAAATGTACAGATACAACCCAACATTAAGAGGAACTGGAAAGAACCCATTTGTTCTTGATTCTAAAGAACCAACAGCTGACTTTAAGGAATTCTTAATGGGAGAAGTTAGATACGCTTCACTTGCTAAAGCATTCCCAGAAGCTGCAGAAGCTTTATTCGAAAAGACTCATAAAGATGCTATGGAAAGATTAGAAGGATACAAGAAATTAGCTAATCAACAATAGTATTAAGAAATAAATTAACAAAGTTGCGCAAAAACTTTGAAAGAACCATGCAGTAAACTGCATGGTTCTTTTTTGAAACTTGATAATTTAAAATGGTTATTAAAAAAATAAATATTAGTTATATGTTTTAGATGTTGTTAAAATCAATTATTCATGTATTGTGGAATTTTCATAATAATGAATAAGTAACACTTTATCAAATAGTAATAATAAATTTAAAAAATAATATATATGAGTGGTTGTGTTTTTTGAAAATACTAATTTATACTTTTGGTGGAGAAAAAACAATTGAATTATAATTAATTTTAGAATTTAGGGTTTTATTTTTTGTGATTTAAGGGTAAAATTAAGACATAAACCAAGAGGAGCAACTATATAGTTGTTAAAAATATAGGCATTTATGTTTAAGTATATATAAATATGCTAAAATATTTTTAATATTATAAAGCTCCCTATATTCGTAAAGAGTATAGAGTGATAGAAAATAAATTCTATCCCAAACTACTTGAATTGCTGGAAGTTCCTAAAGCTAGTTAAACTACAACGTAAGAATGAAATAAGTCTAAGCGTGAAGGTTACTAAAGTAGAAAAAATTAACTAGATGGTATATGGTTAAATCCTAAGTACTATAATAATGGATAATCAGCAGGTAAGTCCTGAACAGGGAAAACTTCAACGACTATTCCGTAAAGGAAGTACACCTAAGTGGGTGGAAGTGGGTAGCTCCCCAAAGGGGAGGTGATATAGTCTGTGCTTAATAGAAATATTAAGAAGTTCATAAGAGAACTGCATAAGCTTAACGAACTTGTGTGAACACACTAAAAATAATTCAAATGTGTATATTTTTATTTATTCAAAGTGTATACAGAATCCTTAATTTCTAGTTTTTTTAAAACTTTAATCTATAGAATCACTTCATTTTCACATAATATAAATAGAAAGTGAGGTGAAGATATATGATAAAAGCAATTAAGATAAGGTTACTACCTACTAGAGAGCAGGAGCAAATAATGCTTAAATCTATAGGTTGCAGTAGATTTTCTTATAACTGGGCATTAAGTAGATGTAATACTCTATATAAACAAGGCAATACTTTTGTTAAAACTAATAATATTATTAAGTTAGAAAGTCAAGTAAAGTTAATTTATAGGAAACTATCTAATATAAGACTTAATCATATTCATCAAGTAACTAATAAAATAGTAAAAATGAGTCCATATAGAATAGTTATGGAAGATTTAAATACTAGTGGAATGATGAAAAATAAACATTTATCTAAAGCAATACAAGAACAATGCTTTTATGAATTTATAAGACAGATGAAATATAAATGCAAGTTTAATGGAATAGAATTTATTCAAGCTGATAAATTTTATCCTTCTTCAAAAACTTGTAGCTGTTGTGGAAATCTTAAAAAAGATTTAAAACTTAAAGATAGAATTTATAAATGTGATAAATGTAACTTAGTAATAGATAGAGATTTAAATGCAAGTTTTAATTTAAGTAATTATTCTAAAGTCTAAAATATTGAGAGGCTTTAGTCTTAGGGATTTTGGTATATCCTTAAATGCTATGGAGTGTTATATAAAACTGGAGTAGCTTATGCAAAACAGAACACTAAGAAGTAGTGAATAAATAAAAATGTGCACATTTGAGTATGTTTTTAGTATCAGGTTGAATTATGGAAAAAGATTTAGAAAAAAGCGGATGCGGATGCGATAATGACTGTGGATGCGGTGGACATGACCATGATCATGATGAATGTGGATGTGGCTGTGGAGAACATGAAAGCTTCGTTATTGATTTAGAAGATGAAAATGGTAATTTGATTTCTTGCCCTATAATTGATCAATTTAAATATGAAGAAAATGAATACTTCTTAGCACAAAATCCTAATGAAGATTCTGTATACTTATTTAGATTAGATGGAGAAGAATTAGTAGTTCCAGAAGAAGATGAATTTGAAACAGTTTCAGCTTACTATCAAAATGAATTAATGGGTGAATAATAGAGAGCTCTGGTGAAAGCCAGAGCTTTTTTTAGTTGAAAGTTGATAGTGGATAGTTGAGAGTTTAAGGATAAAATTCATATAGAATTTTTATAAAGATAAATTAAAACAAATTCTCGCTAGAGAATTTGCACCACCAACTTTCAACTCTCGACTTTCAATTATTAGCTGAATGAGTATGTTTATCAAAATATTTACAACCAAAATTAATAATGTTATATTTTTAATGTAGAATAAATTTACTGGAGGAATGAGCAATGCAATTATCCAAAAAAGCGGGGAATATTAGTCCATCAATCACACTTTCTATAACAGCAAAGGCAAATGAATTGAAAAAACAAGGTGTAGATGTTGTTAGTTTTGGAGCTGGAGAACCAGATTTTAATACACCAGAGAATATAATAAATGCAGCTATAAAAGCAATGAAAGATGGAAAGACAAAATATACTCCAGCAGGAGGAATATTAGAATTAAAGGAAACTATTTGTCAAAAATTTAAAAAAGATAATAATTTAGATTACAAGCCAAATCAAATAACAGTATCAACAGGAGCAAAACAATGTCTTGCAAATGCATTTATGGCAATATTAAATCCAGGAGATGAAGTTCTTATTCCAATTCCATATTGGGTAAGTTATCCAGAACTTGTTAAACTTGCAGATGGGGTTCCTGTATTTGTTGAAACTAAAAAAGAAAATAATTATAAATATACAGTTGAAGATTTAGAAAAAGCTGTTACTGATAAGACTAAGGCTATATTGATAAATAGTCCTAATAATCCAACTGGAACAATATATAGTGAAGATGAGCTATTAAAAATAGCTGATTTTGCAAAAAAGTATAATCTATTAATAATATCTGATGAGATATATGAAAAATTAATATATGATGATGAAAAGCATGTAAGTATTGCATCATTAAATGAAGATGCATATAATAGAACATTAGTAATAAACGGAGTTTCGAAAACTTATGCTATGACAGGCTGGAGACTTGGATATATAGCTGCAAGTGAAGAAATTACTAAAATAATGACAAGTATTCAAAGCCACATGACTTCAAATGTAAATACAATAACTCAATATGCAACAATTGAAGCTTTGAATGGACCAGTTGAAGATCTTAATAATATGGTTGCAGAATTTGCAAGAAGACGTAATTTTATGATAGATAAATTAAATAAGATAGATGGGGTTTCTATAATTAAGCCAAGTGGTGCTTTTTATATTATGGTTAATGTATCTGATTACTTTAATAAAGAATTTAAGGGTCAGAAGATTGAAAGTTCATTAGACTTTGCAAAAGTATTATTAGATGAAGAAAAAGTAGCTGTAATACCAGGTGCAGGATTTGGATTAGATGATTATATAAGATTATCATATGCAACATCAATGGATATAATAGAAAAAGGAATAGATAGAATTTCAGCTTTCCTAAGTAAAATTAAATAGTTTTTGTTATAAATAATGCACAATTAGCGAATGATACTAAGATAATTATATAAGAATCTTGTTCGAAGTTGTGCATTATTATATTATTAGGATTATTAAACAAAAGATATATTTATTAAAGAAGGATGGTATTTAGATTTGAGGAAGTTGGCAATATTTGATATCGATTATACAATAACAAGAAAAGAAACTCTTATGGAATTTTTTAAATATTCAATATCTAAGGATAAGAGAAATATAAGATTTCTTCCTAGAGCTGCCTTTAGTGGATTAATGTATGTAATGAAAATATATGATGAAAAAAAAGTAAAAGAAAAATTTCTGAAATTTATTGATGGAATAAAAGAAGAAGATTTAAGTGTATTGGTAAAAGATTTCTATAGAGATAGATTGCAAAATATATTATATGAAGACGCATTAAAAATGATGAGGAAGTTAAAAAAAGAGGGATATGATATATACTTAATATCTGCATCTCCTGAATTTTATATTAATGAATTTTATAATATAGATGTAGTTGATAAAGTAATAGGAACTAGATTTACTTTTGAAAATGGAGTTTTTGTTAGAAAAATGGATGGTGAAAATTGTAAGGGAGAAGAAAAAGTAAGAAGGCTTAAAGAAGTATTAGATAAAGAAAATATTGAAGTTGATTTTAAGAATTCATATATGTTTTCTGATTCATTATCAGATAAACCATTACTTGATTTGGTTGGAAAACCATATTTGATTAATTATAAAAAGAAGAATGATATAGAAGTATTAAAATGGAAATAAAAATAGAAAGGGTGTAATGTATATGGAAGATAGGATTATTTATGAAGTATTACGAGTTATAAATGGAAAGCCACTATTTTTAGAAAAACATCTTGAAAGGATGGAAAATTCATTTAAACTAATTAACAAGAAGTTTACATTAAAGTCTGAAGATATTTGTGCGAGAATTAATAAGCTGATTAAATCTGAAAATAAAAATATAGGAAATATAAAAATAACTTATAAAGTCAATGAAGATGAACTAGATGTATTTTTTATTGAGCATTTTTATCCAACAGAAGATATGTATGAAAATGGAGTAAAAACAATATTATATTTTGGTGAAAGAGAAAATCCTAATGCTAAAATTATTAATGATGATTTTAGAAATAAGGTAAATAAACAAATAAAGGATTATAATGCCTTTGAGGCTATATTGATAGATAGAAATGGATTTATTACAGAAGGAAGTAAGTCTAATATATTCATGGTTAAAGATAATAAACTTTTAACATCACAGACAAAAGCTGTTCTTCCAGGAGTTACTCGAGGAGAAATAATAGAACTTGCTAAAGAGTGTGGAATTGAAGTAGAAGAAGTTGAATATAGTTATAAGGATATTTGTAAGCTGGATGGAATGTTTATTTCTGGGACATCACCAAAGATATTACCTATAAATTCAGTAGAAGACATAAAACTTAATCCTAAGAATGACATTGTCTTAGAGTTAATGAAAAAATATAATGATGCTGTAGAAAAATATATAAAAAGCAAATAAAATTGCATTATTTTTTATATTAGAATAAATGATTAGTGTGATGTGGCATACTTTATCATATATCGTGTAAATTGCCATATTACGCTATTTATTTAGATAAAGGATATCACTTTGTATTAAATATTTAAATCGATATATGTTGAAAATGCTCAAAGTTTTTTTACATAAATAGAAAAAATAGTCGAATTAATATGTGAAGATGGTTGAATTAATGGTATACTTATAATGTGGACAGGCTATTTTGAAAATGATTTAATTAATTTTAAAAAATAATAATGATTATGTAATTGTAGTTGTACTTTTAAAATTATATACAGAATAATTTGAAATTATATTTAAGTGTAGAAATCTTGAAGTCATGTTAAAGTAGAGAAAGCTCAAAAGAAGATACTAATTTCGTATATATAATTATTATAGTAATTTAGATACCTATAGTAGTAGTTTTTTATTAAAAAAATATTTTTAGGAGGAATAGAATATGGCTGATAACGATAATAAGATTTTAGTATTTGGATTAAGTAATGAAAAATATTCAACAAATATTACAGAAGTTGAAAGAATATTAGGTTATGTTGAACCTACAATACTTCCAGAGACACCGAATTTTGTAAGAGGGGTTATAGACTATGAAGATAGTATTCTTCCTATAATAAGCATATCAAATAAGTTTAAGCTTGGGGAAGAAAAGATAACTGAAGCTACAAAGATTATAGTGGTTAAAAGAAAAGAAAAGAAATTTGGGGTGATAGTAGATAATGTTTATGAAGTAACTAATATTGATAATAAGAATATAGAAGAAGCCCCAGAAATAACAAATAGTGTTGAAAGAAAATATATTTCTGGATTAATTAAATTAGAAAATCATATAGTTATTCTATTGGATTTAGATAGAATACTATCAAGTGAGGATGAGGATAGTATATTTTAGGGGGTAAAAATGGTAGAGAATGAGGTAAAAGTGGGAATAGCCGATCTTAATTTAGTATTAGATCCAGGGTCTATAATGACTATTGGACTTGGGTCATGTATTGGAATAGCCTTATATGATAAAAGTTTAAAAATAGCAGGGTTGGCTCATATAATGCTTCCTGATAGTACTCAATTTAAATCAGCAAATAACCCTATGAAATTTGCAGACTTAGCAATACCTATTTTAATTGAAAGAATGGAGAAGCAAGGATGTAAAAAGAGAGGTATAGTAGCAAAAATTGCTGGGGGAGCATCAATGTTTAACTTTTCAGATAAGAGCATTATTAGTGATATTGGAAAGAGAAATAGTGAGGCAGTTAAAAAGTCATTGAATGCTAATGGAATTCCAATAATTGCAGAAGAGATAGGTGGGAATAAAGGTAGAACTATGATTCTTAATGCTAGTGATGGGAAAGTTATTGTGAAAATAGTAGGAAAAGGTGTTATAGAATTATAGAAGAGGTGTTATTTATGGAGAAAATTAAAGTTATAGTAGTAGATGATTCTGCTTTTATGAGAAAAGCCATTTCAGATATGATAGAGTCAGAGGATAATTTTGAGGTAATAGCTAAATTTAGAGATGGAAGAGAGCTTGTTGAAAAAGTGGACAAGTTTGATCCTGATATTATCACACTTGATGTACATATGAAAGACTTAGATGGTCTTTCAACACTTAAGGAATTGAAGAGATTAGGAAAAAGCTATTCTGTAATTATGCTTAGCAGTGCAACAACAAATGGATCAGAGCTTACTCTTGAATGCCTAGATAATGGGGCAATAAGTTTTATTACAAAACCATCCGGAAGTATATCTCTAGATATAGCCAAAGTTAAAGAAAACTTAATAAGCCAGATTAAAGGAATTATGGTCAATAAGAGAAAGAATAGCAAAACATATATACATAATGATATGGCAGTAAAACAGAAAGTTATATGTAATATTCAAAAGCAAGAAGAAGTAAAATCCTTTGATGATAATCAAAGATTAGTACATAGAAATGAAAATATAATTCCCCCAAATAAGAGAATAAATGCTGTTGTTATAGGAGCTTCAACAGGAGGTCCAAAAGCATTACAAAGAGTTCTTGTGAATCTTCCAAAGAATTTGGGCATACCTGTTTTTGTGGTTCAACATATGCCAGAAGGGTTTACTAAGGTATTTTCTGAAAGACTTAATAGAGTGTGTCAGATGAATGTTGTTGAAGCTGAAGATGGAATGAATATTGATAATGAAACAATATATATTGCAAAAGGTGGAAGCCATATGATTATAGGTGATAATAATAAAATCCGTTTCAATCAAGAACCACCTATATGGGGAGTAAGGCCGGCTGTAGATAAACTATTCGATTCAGCTATCAAGGTTTATGGTTCCAATATATTGTCAGTTGTATTAACTGGTATGGGTAGGGATGGAGCCGCTGGAACAAAAAATATAAAAGATAATGGTGGAATTACAATAGCAGAGGATAAATCCACATGCACGATTTATGGTATGCCTAAAGCTGCCTTTGAAACTGGAAAAGTAGATTTGGTGCTTCCTTTAGATCAGGTATGTGATAATATAATAAAAATAGTAAAGAGAATTTAGGAGGAATAAATGGAGTTTAATGAATTTCATAAATGGGTTCATAAGGAATTAGGCATAAATTTATCTGCATATAAGCCAGAACAGCTTAATAGACGAATAAATAGCTTAATGACGCGTGTGGGAATAAAATCCTTACAAGAATATACGCAAGTTATAAAAAATGATTCTGTTCAAAGACAAAAATTCTTAGATTTTATAACAATTAATGTTACAGAATTTTTTAGAAATCCAGAACTTTTTGTTGAATTAGAAAAGATTATGAGCAGTGAGTTACTTTCAACAAATAAAAATCTAAAAATATGGAGTGCAGCATGTTCTATAGGTTGTGAGCCATATACGCTGGCTATGATTTTAAATAAAATAGCACCAGCAGGTAATCATACAATATTAGCTACAGATATTGATAATACAATTCTTTCGAAAGCAAAAATCGGAGAATATACAAAAAATGAAATGAAATCTGTAAGTAGTAATGATTTAAGTAAATATTTTCTGCAAAAGGACGATAAGTATTACATAGACGATAAAATTAAGAGCATGGTTACATTAAAAAAACATGATCTTATTTTAGACAGATATGAAACAGGGTTTGATCTTATCGTATGTAGAAATGTAGTTATATATTTCAATAATGATGTGAAACAAGAAATCTACAAAAAATTTAGTGAGTCATTAAAAAAAGGTGGGCTTTTATTTGTAGGAGCTACAGAAAGTATTTATAATTATAGAGACTATGGATTTGAAAAAGCTTCAACTTTTATTTATAAAAAGATATAAAGGAGGAACAAATGATGGATACATCTCAATACATGTCAATGTTTTTAGAAGAATCTTTAGATAATTTACAAACTCTAAATGAATCTCTTTTAGAATTAGAACAAAATCCAGAGGATATAGATAAGGTAAATGAAATTTTTAGAGTTGCACATACTATAAAAGGAATGGCTGCAACTATGGGATTCACAGACCTTGCTGAATTAACTCATAAAATGGAAGATGTACTGTCTGAATTTAGAGAGGGTGAATTAAAAGTTACTTCTGATGTGGTAACTGTACTATTCGATTGTCTTGATACATTAGAAAGAATGGTTGATAATGTACAAGAAGGTTCAGATGAAAAAGTAGATATAGAAGGTATAATGGCAAAATTAGCTGAAATTAAGGAATGCGGAAATAAAACTGCAGATAATGATGAAGAGTCATCAGATGAAGATGATAATGATGAAGATATGGGGTTAAACCAGTATGACACATCAATAATAAGGCAAGCTAATGAAAAAGGATATAATGCTATTGAAATAAAAGTTACACTTAGTGAAAATACTCTACTTAAATCCGCAAGAGCATTTTTAATAGTTAAGGATTTAGAAGAGCATGGTGAAATTTTAAAATCAGAACCATCTACTCAAGAAATAGAAAATGAAGAATTTGATTTAGAATTAAAATTCCTATTATTAACTCATAATAATGTTGAGGAAATACTTGAAGTTGTAAATGGAATTTCTGAAGTTTCTAAAGTTGAAGCTATCGAAATCGATCTTAAGGATGTTAAGGTAGAATCAAAAGAAACTAAAGTAGAGGAAAAAAAGAAAGAAGAAGTTAAGCCTGAGGCTAAAGCTGCAGCACCAGATAAGAAAGCAGCAACAGCTAAAAAACCAGCTGTTAAAAAAGAAAAGAAAAAAATACATCAATCTGTAAGAGTTGATCTTGAGAGAATAGATAACTTAATGAACATGGTTTCAGAACTTGTTATTTATAGGACAAGGCTTGAACAAATTGTTACAGACCATAAGTCGCAAGAATTAAATGAAACATTAGAGCAAGTTGGAAGAACAACATCTGATTTACAAGACTTAGTTATGAAAATCAGAATGCTTCCATTAGATACTGTATTCAATAGATTCCCTAGAATGATAAGAGATGTATCTATGGAATTAAATAAAGAAATTAACTTTATTATTGAAGGAGCAGATACAGAACTTGATAGAACAGTTATTGATGAAATTGGAGAACCATTAATTCACTTATTAAGAAATGCTGCAGATCATGGTATTGAATCAAAAGAAGAAAGAATAGCAGCAGGAAAATCTCCAGTAGGTACAGTTAAACTTATTGCATATCAAGAAGGAACAAAAGCATTAATCAAAGTTATCGATGATGGTTCTGGTATCAATGTTGCTAAAGTAAAGGCTAAAGCAGAACAAAAAGGAATTAATACAGAAGGATTATCTGATAATGATATTAAGAACTTAATTTTTGCTCAAGGCTTCAGTACTAATGAAGTTGTAACAGACCTTTCAGGTAGAGGAGTTGGAATGGATGTTGTTAAGACAAAAATTGCAGCTTTAGGTGGTACAGTTGATGTAATAAGTGAAGAGGGAAAAGGATCAGAATTTGTTATTAAACTACCTTTAACACTTCAAATAATACAAGCCTTACTTGTAAAAGTAGGTGAGGAAACACTAGCTATATCTTTAGGATTTATAGATAGAGTTATAGATTATAAAGAAGAAAATATCAAGAAGAGTAATGGAAAAGAAGTTATAGTATATAGAGATGATGTTATTCCATTAGTGAGACTAAATGAAAGTTTAGATATTGAGGCTAGTAAAACAGATAAGAAATTTGTTATAATAGTTAACGTAGGTGATAAAACTATTGGTCTTTTAGTTGATTCATTACATGGTCAACAAGAAATAGTAATTAAGCCTTTAGGAAAAACATTAAAGGGGCTTGATCAATATATCGGTGCTACTATACTTGGAAATGGACTAGTTACATTAATTTTAGATGTAGGCGCATTATTATAACTAGCGGTTTAAGGAGGAGTATATGGAGTATTCTGAATTAAATGGAGTGCAGCTTGATGCTCTTAAGGAAGTATCAAATATAGGTGCAGGAAATGCTGCAACTGCTCTTTCTATGATGCTCAATAAGAAAGTGGATATGACTGTACCCGCAGTTAATGTTATAAAACTTCAAGATATTCTCGAACTGGATGGTGAAGAAGAAGTAGCTGGAACAGTTGTAAGAGTACTTGGAGATATTGCAGGTAATATTCTTTTAGTTTTTGAAAAGGATACATCTGAAAATATAATTAGTAGATTAGTTGGTAGCAAAGAAGCACCAAATAGTGAAATAGGAAGATCCGTACTATGTGAAATAGCAAATATAATATCAGCATCATATATGAATTCAATAGCTCAGCTTACAAACTTAGTTATTGCACCGTCAGTACCAGCGTTAGCATATGATATGCTTGGAGCTATACTTACGACTACATTTATAGAAGCTAGTCAATATGATGAATATATATTAGATATAGAAACTGTATTTTTAGATGATACAGAAGAAAACATAGGAGGACACTTCTATTATATCCCTATGCCAGGGTCATTAGAAAAAATATTAAAATCAATAGGTATAAATTAAATTTGGAGGGAAAATTAATATGGCTAAAGTTTTAATTGTTGATGATGCAGCATTTATGAGAATGATGATAAAGGACATTTTAGAAAAAAATGATTTTGAAATTGTAGGAGAAGCAAACAATGGAGTAGTTGCCGTTGATATGTATAAAAAGGAAAAGCCAGACGTAGTAACTATGGATATCACTATGCCTGATATGGATGGTATAGAAGCAGTAAAACAAATCAAAGCATTTGATCCAGATGCAAAGATAATAATGTGTTCAGCAATGGGTCAGCAATCAATGGTTATGGATGCTATAAGAGCAGGTGCAAAAGACTTTATAGTTAAACCATTCCAAGCTGATAGAGTTTTAGAAGCAATTAAGAAAGTAATTGGATAATAATTTCATACATAGAAACTTAACAATTTAGAAGTGGACAAGTAAGGTGAAACATGTTACTTTGGAATTATTAAGTCAGCAGGCAGTTGGTGATAATCAGGAATTTATAGAATTATATACATATTTGTTTTTGTTCATATCTGAATATCATCAACTGAAATTATAAAATTATTGTTGTCATATAGCAGTTATATTTGTATAATATTTAATTAATAAGTATTATTAAATAAGTATAAATGTTAAATGAGGATTTGAGTTGAGTGTGAAATGAATTTTTGGGAGGGAAAATATGCAAATAGTAGTTTTTAAACTAGGTGATGAACATTTTGCTGTTGAAACTGACAGAGTTCAAAGCATAAATGATATAATGAGTATCACAAGAGTTCCAAAAGCACCTAAGTATATAAAAGGTTTGATAAATTTACGTGGAAGCATAAAATCTTTAGTAGATTTAAATTTATTATTAAATGTTAGCCACGGAAATGAACAGAACAATATAATTATATTAACTGTTGAAGATGAGGAAATCGGAATATTGGTAGATGAAGTTGAAGAAGTTTTAGATATTGAAGAAAAAAATATTCAAAAACTAGACAAAGATGCCGATAAGAGTCAACCTTATATAAAAGGCATATTAAATTACGATAATAAACTATTAACAATAATAGATATAGATAAAATACTAAATTAATAGAGAAATGAGGGAGGAATATGGCAGACGTTTTATCGCAAAGTGAAATTGATGCCTTGTTATCTGCCCTTTCTACAGGTGAGTTAGAGCCAGATGAGGTTAAAAAGGATGAGAATCACAAGGTAAAGCTTTATGATTTTAATAGTCCACAAAAGTTCTCAAAGGAACATATAAGAACTTTAGAAGTAGTTCATGATAATTATGCAAGAATAATTTCGAATTATTTAACTGGTCAGACTAGGCAGAATGTCAAAGTCAAGCTGGAAACTGTAGAGCAGATAAAATATGAGGAATTTATACATTCAGTACAGAATCCTACTATTATAACAGTTTTTAAAATGCCACCACTTGCAGGAAATATAATACTTGAAACTAATCCGCAATTTTCGCTACAGGTAATAGACATATTATTAGGCGGTAATGGAGATAGAAAAATTTCCGCAAAAGAATTTTCAGATATAGATAAAAATATAATGAAACAAGTAACTAGTGGAATGATAAGTAATTTGAAATTAGCTTGGGATAATGTATTAGATGTTGAACCAGAAGTTGAAGGAATAGAAACTAATCCAGCAATAAATCAAACACTGGCACCTAATGATCCTGTAGCACTTATTACATTTTCAGTAGAAATGAATAAACACAGCACATTTATAAATATGTGTATACCATATTTAAGCATTGAAAAAATTATGGACAAATTAGTTGTTCAATATTCTTTTCAAAACGATGATGAAAGTGCAAAAGCTGAAACAAGAGAAAAGATAGAAGAAGGTATTAATAAAGTTGATGTTGATATTATAGCAGAACTTGGATGTGCTAATTTAACAGTAGATGATTTCTTGAAATTAACTATAGGTGATGTAATTAAGCTTGATACTAAGAGTTCATCCCCAATAAAAGTGTATGTGGGAAATGAAGAATGCTATTATGCTAAACCAGGTATGGCTGGTAAGAATATGGGTGTTATGATTTTAGATATAATAGATAAGGAAGTGAATGAGTATGAGCAATAACTTTTTATCTCAAGAAGAAATAAATGCATTGCTATCAGGCGAACCAATGGATGATAGCAGTGCTGAAGTTGAAACAGATAAGAGTGAAGCAATAGAAGACACAATAACAGATACAGATAAGGACTTATTGGGTGAAATTGGAAATATATCTATGGGATCTGCATCTACAGCATTGTATCAGCTTATAAATCAACAAGTTAATATAACTACTCCAGTAGTATCTGTTACTACACTTAAAGAAATAAAACAGGGATTTGAAACTCCTAATGTGGTAGTTGATATAGAATACATTGCTGGCATAGTTGGAAGAAACATACTTATCATAAGAAATGATGATGGTCTGGTAATATCAAATCTAATGATGGGTGGAGATGGAAATATTGGAGAAAGCCATGAGTTATCTGAGTTAGAAGTTAGTGCAGTATCAGAAGCTATGAACCAGATGATAGGTTCAGCTGCTACATCAATGGCAACAATGTTTGGACGTAAAGTAGATATATCGCCTCCAACTGCAAGAGTTGTTACTGATGATAGTGAACCTATTTCAGATTCTATTCCAGAAGATGAGAAGATAGTAAAAGTATCTTTTAAAATGACAATTGGTGATCTTGTTGATAGTAGTATAATGCAGATTTTTCCTATAAAAACTGCAAAAAATATTGTTGCTATTATGACTGGTCAAGATAGCACACAAGATGAGTCTAAGGTAGAAGAATCAAAGCAGGAAATTCCATCAAGTCAATCAACATTAAATAGTGAAATACATAATGATCTACAGATGCCAATGCAACAGCCACAAATGGATCAGCAATCACAAATGCAGTATGATCCATTAGCGCAAGCTGGTAATCAGCAGATGCAGTATGGGTATGGCCAACCACAGCAGATGCCACAACATCAACAAATGCAATATGGTCAACCACAAATGCAATATGGATATGGTCAGCCACAGATGCAATATCAAGGTCAACCAATGCAGTATGGATATGGTCAGCCACAAATGCAGTATCAACAACCTGTTGAAGTACATAAGGCAGCATTTGAACCATTAGGGCAACAAAGTCAAGTGCCACCAATTAAGAATATAGATTTAATAATGGATGTTCCATTAGACATATCAGTAGTATTAGGAAGAACAAAGAAAAGTATTAAGGATATCTTAAATCTTGGAGCGGGTTCCCTAATTGAACTTGAAAAATTAGCAGAAGAGCCAGTTGAAATACTAGTTAATGGAAAGCAAATAGCTCTTGGAGAAGTAGTTGTTGTTGATGAAAACTTTGGAGTAAGAATTACTAGTATAGTAAACAGTGCAGAAAGATTAAAGTCTTTAAGTAAAGATTAATATAATTGAGATAATATAGTTAATAATAGGTAATATTTTTTGATAAAAAGAAATTTTTAAAAATGTAATGTGTTTTTAAAGATTTCTTTTTTTGCACTTTTAAGTTCCATGTTATGGTAAATATTTATCTTTTAAGATTATTTATTATAAGTAGCGTAAATGACTAATGTATATGAATTATTATAAAACTGTTTTTAAGCTAATATTTCATTATAAAAAGATTTGTTATAAATACCTTATTATGATTTGATATAGTAGTAATTAATAAAGGTATTATTTGCAATTTGTATTAAATATTATTTAAAATATGTTAAAATGTAAGTATAAAGTATTTGGAATTTGATGTTTTTTAATAGAATATGTCGAAATGTGTTTTGATTATGATTTATAAATTTAAAAATGACTTAAACCTGCTATTTACAATGCTTTTTCTACAGTGATATTAGTGCATATATCAAATGACCTTTGAATGTTGTAATCTATTTAATAGAAATTAAGTATTGCGATTTTCGACAAAAAATAAATTTGTAAAATTATATAATTAAATATACTAATTTGAAAAAGTATAAGTCTAAACTATATTGTATATTGAACGATAAATAATTAATTGAGAAAGGAATGAAATAATAAATATGAGTATTGATAGAATAAATAAACAATCATTCATAACTACATATAATATAAATTCAAAGCGTAATGTTGAGAAAGTTAATAGAATAAATAATATAGATACAGTAGAAATTTCAGCTTTAGGAAAAAGTCTTAAAGATTATTCTATGGTTAATGATATAAATAATGCAAAAAAAGTTGCAGAAATTAAAAGGAAAGTTGATGCAGGAACTTACAATGTAGATGCAAGACTTACTGCAAGAAGTATCTTAAATTATATGAAAGGTAATAATGTATAATTATGGTGGAAAAACTAATTAATCTAATGAATTCACAGGAAAAACATTTAATGCAATTACTACAGCTTTTTGAAATACAAAAAGAATTGATAATGAAAAAAGATGCTTTTGCATTAGAAGGATTAGTAGAAAAATTAAATGAGTGTAGTAAAAAAATTGCCAAAGAAGAAGTAGTAAGAAGAAATTTGCTTAATAATGAAAGCTTAAAAGAGTTTGTTTATAATACAAAAAATGAAGAATTAAGCAAAGCTTATAGTAAAATAGTTGAAACTATAAATAAAGTTATATTACAAAAAGATACTAATGAAATGCTTTTAAAACAACAGATAAGTTTAAATTCAAAAGTATTAAACATGATGAATCCGAGCAGAGAAATAAAGACTTATAATTCATATGGAAATTTAGCGAAATAAAAGATTAGTTTAGCGTTATAAATTTTAATTTTGGTATATCTTAGAGAAAGCAGGGGTAAGGAAAATGGCAGGCTTATTTGATACTTTTACAGTAGCAAAAAGGGGAATGAATGTACATCAAGGCGCACTTAATACAACTTCGCATAACATAGCAAATGCAAATACAACAGGATACTCTAGACAGAGAGCTGTTATTGAAACAACAAGACCTTTTGGTGGGACATCTAAATTTGATAGTGCTGGTCCAGGACAGATTGGTACAGGAGCGCATATTACAACAATACAAAGAATAAGAGATTCATTTATTGATTATCAAGTAAGAAATGAGACAAGTAAACTTGGAAACTATAATGTGACAAGTGAGTTTCTTTCTCAAATTGAAGATGTATTTGGGGAGCCATCAGATACAGGGATTCAGAATCAATTTAGTGAATTTTATGCTGCATTTCAGGAATTAGCAAAAACGCCTGAAAAGAGTTCGGCAAGAACGGTAGCACTTCAGAAAGCATCTGCATTAGCAAGTTCATTAAATGATGCATATAACCAACTTGAAAAAAAGGTGTCAGATGCTCAACAATTATTACAACAAAATGTAATAGATATTAATAGTATGCTTAATCAGATAAATGAACTTAATCAGCAGATATCTAGAGTATGTGCAGTTGGACAAGCGCCAAATGATTTAATGGATAGAAGAGATAATTTATTAGATCAATTATCATCTAAATTTGGAATAGAAGTAAAAAATGGTGACAGAGGAACTATAAATTTAAAAGTAGATTGTTTTCCTGCAGCTGGAGAAAATATTAATAATCTTGTAAATTCAAATCCAAATACTGAATATACTAGATTTTCTTATGTTAAAGGTGTTCAATATGGAACAAATCAAGATGGGACACAAGATAAGACAAAGTTGGTAATGGAATATTATCCTTTAGGAGATTTTAATGTTCAGCCAGAAAAAATTACAGTTTCAGGAACTGCTGATGAACTAAAGAAATTGAAAGCAGATTTAGAGCAAAATAGAATACTTATTGCGGATCAAGAAGGTAACGTTGGAAATCAATTAATGAAGGCTGAAGATTTGACAAAATCGATATTTAAGATGTATGAACGCGATGAGAATATAAATAATGTTGACCCTAAAGTGATTAAAGGTGAAGTTGCTGGAAATCAGTCTGTTCAGAATTTGATGAAAGGGTATATGGATGATTTAGATAAGATGGCAGCTGCACTTGCTTATTCAGTAAATGCGATACAAACTGGATGCGATGAAAGTGGGAAGGCGTTAACAGATTCAAATGGAAATCCATATGAGTGTATTTTTGTTACTGGTGAAAAATCATCTACAGATGAAGGAATAAATGCTAAAAATATTACTGTAAATGTAAATCTAATTAAAGATGTAACAAAGCTAAATTGTGGGGCTAGTAACAAATCTGGTGAAAGAGATGGTGCGAGAGCTCAGGCTATTGCTGATTTATTAACTACTAAAATTGATATAGCAGATATAACAGATGTTAGCTCGTTAGATAGAAAGCTATTTTTTGAAAAGGCTGGAATAAGTTTGGATTTAAATGGGATAAGTATTTCTGGAAGCAAGGATGGAAAAACTATACATAATTATTATAAAGATATGGTAAGCCAAATTGGGGTAAAGGCCCAAGAAGCAGATCGAAGAGTTGCAAATCAAAGTGAAGTAATACTTAAAAATTTAGAGTTACAGAGAATGTCAGTGTCTGGGGTTTCATTAGATGAAGAAATGACAGATATGATAACATTTCAACATGCATATCAAGCTAATGCAAAGATGATATCAACTATTGATGAACTTCTTGATGTTGTAATAAATGGGTTAAAGAGATAAGAAAAATAACAATTATATAATGATTTTAAATAAATAATAATAAATTTTATCATGAACAGATGAAAATTTATGAAATATAATCATAAGTAATTTACTAAACAAAAGAGGTGGAATTTATGGCTAGGATAACAAATGGAATGTTAGTTTCAAATTATATGACTAACACTAATAGAAATCTTAATAATATGCAAAAGTTACAAAATCAGCTGTCTTCGGGTAAAGAAATAAATAAAGTATCGGATGACCCGTATAAGGCTACTAGAGCAATGCAGTTATATACAGAAATAAATGCAAATAAACAATATAACGAAAATATTAAAGATATTACAAATTGGCTTGATACGACAGATACTGCACTGAATCAAGTAAGTAATGTATTTTCGAGAATAAGAGAGTTAATGGTTACAGCTGGTAATGGTGCATATGGAGCAGACGAAAAGAAGGCTATTCAAGATGAAATTAAAGAACTTAACAATCAATTATGTCAAATATTAAATACTAATTTCGATGGAGCTTATATTTTTGGAGGAACAAAAAGTACAAGCAAGCCTTTAACTATAGATGGAAACGGATGTATAGCTTATTGTGATAAGCATGGAAATACTATTAATAAAACTGGAAAAGGTGTTGAAATTACATTAAATGATAGTATTTTAAGTAATGATGGTAAAAAAAATATTAAGAGTATAGAAAAAGATGGAGATAATCTCATAATACATATAATAGATAATACAAATCCTAATAAGCAAGTTGAAAATGAAATGATAATTAATATGAAAGGTAATGGAAATCCTAAAAGCGATCAAGATTTAATAGATGAATTAAAGAAAGTATTATCAGATTTTCCTTCTGATGCGTCAAAAGAAATTATTTCATTAAAGCCTTCATTTAATACTATAAGTCAAATTGGTGAGGATTTAAAAGTAGAAGTTTCCCAAGGTGTATTCATTAACTATAATATAAGTGCTGTAGATATTTTAGAATTTGAGGATGCTAAAACAGGAAATAAAATAAATATTGTAAGTACATTAAATGATATTGTATTAAACTTGAGTGCTGCAGGTGATGTTTCTAAAATTACAAATGAAGGATTAAGTAAAGTTGATGCAATAATATCCAATATACTTGAAAATAGATCAAAAGTAGGTGCTATGACAAATAGAATGGAAAGTGCCGAAGCTAAAAATGAACAGGAAAATTTAAATATGACAGATATTTTGTCTAAGACAGAGGATATTGATTTTACTGAAAAAATGATGGAATATGCAGTTATGCAGACAATATATATGGCATCATTACAGACTAGTGCCAAGATATTGCCATCTACTATATTAAATTATCTTTAAATAGGGGGAATGATTATGGTACTAATATCTAGGATTCATGGAGAAATAGAATATAAAGAAGATGATATAATTAGATTTGAAAAAGGGATGTTAGGCTTAGAGGAATTAAAACAGTATTTACTTGTAAAACTTGATGAATATAATCCATTCTATCTTCTTCAATCTATAGATGATGAGGATATAGGATTTATATTAGCGTGCCCGTTTGATTTTCATAATGAATATGAACTTGATTTAAAGCAAGAGGTATTAGATAGATTAAAAATAGAAAAAGAAGAGCAGGTTATGACTTTTACTACAGTAACTTTAAATACTGATCCAAATAAAATTACTACTAACTTAAAAGCACCTATAATTATTAATAATACAAATAAGTTAGGGGAACAAATAATATTGGATAAAGATAAATATAAGATAAAGCATCCTTTAATGAAGGAGTGATATTATGTTAATTGTTACTAGAAAAAAGGGTCAGTCTATAATGATTGGTGATGATATAGAAATTGTAGTTTCAAAGTTAGAAGATGGAAGTGTTAAGCTTGGAATTAATGCACCAAAAGATATGACTATATTGAGAAAAGAACTTTATGAAGAAATAAAAAATGAAAATAAAGCAGCTATGAATATTAATATTGATGTATTAAAGAATATTAAAAAATAAAAGGGAGATGCAATTTATGTATATTGATTCTGTTGCTAATAATTCAGAATATTATATAAATAATATAGCAAATGAAGGGAATGAAATACAGGCTAATATTAACAAGAATCCTCAGAATAATAATTATGATCAGTTGAGCAACAATTATTATAGAGAAAATCAAATTGATAAGAAAAATTTAGATAAATCTATAGATAAGTTAAATAGATTTTTAGAAGATGAATCAGCACATGCTGAGTATTCAGTTCATGAGGATTTAGGTACTGTAATGATTAAAATAGTAGATGATGCAACAAAAGAAGTAATTCTTGAGGTTCCGCCTAAAAAGATACTAGATATGGTTGCAAGTATGTGTAAACAATTTGGGTTAATTGATAAAAAGGCATAGATATATTAAGGAAGAAAAATAGTAATGAAAAAACAATAGATAAGAAAAAATAGGAGGATAAGTTATGTATTCTAATGGGTATAATGCTTATAAAGCTAATAGTGTAAATTTTGCATCAAAGGAACAATTATTATTAATGCTTGTAGATGGAGCAGTTAAGTTTGCAAAAATGGGTAGACAAGCAATTGCTGATAAAGATATACAAAAGGCTCATAATAATATAATAAAAACAGAAGATATATTTACTGAACTTAGAGTAACTTTAGATACAAGTGCTGGAAAATGGGCAGAAGATATGTTTGAAATTTATGGATTTATAAATCAAAAATTATTTGAAGCAAATATTAAGAAAAGCACTGAGGTAATGGATGAAATTATTCCTCTTATCGAAGAAGTAAGAGATATATGGTATGAAGCGGAGAAAAGAGCGAAAAGATAGAGTTAATAGAGAGGAGGTATTTTTATGAGAATAACGGGTCTTGCTACAGGTATTGATATGGATGAAGTTATTTCAAGTACAATGAAAGCTTACAGAATAAAAATAGATCAAAAGACTCAAAAGAAGGATATTGTAGAGATTAAGCAGCAGTTGTATAGAGATGTGATGTCTGATGCATCAAAGTTTTATGATAAGTATTTTGATATAACTAAGAGTGATAGTTTATTAAAACCAAGTAATTATAAAGCAGTTAAATTTACATCGAGTACGGATTCAGTAAAAGTTAATGCTAGTAATGGAGCGAAATTGAGTAATTATACTATTACAGGTAGTGCTGCTACAGCAGCAAAAGCAGTAATAAAAGATGGAGTTACAGAAAATAGTAAGATAGTTATTAATGGAGAAGAGTTTACGTTAAGTGGAGCAACTTCAAGAAAGATGGAAGAAAACTTAAACAAAGAGTTGAAAAGTAGAGGGATTAATGTAACTGCTACATTTAGTGAAGTCGCAGGATCAGTTGGGAAACCAGCATTAGTTTTAGAGGCTAATGAAAAGGGGACAGGTGGTGAATTTACAGTTGGTGGTATAGGAAATGTAGGAAATAAACAACAATGGCAGCCAGCTACGTCTGCAACTATAACGGGAATTTCATTAGATGATATAAAAAAAAGTGGTGTAATAAAAATTGGAGAAGAGACAATACCGCTAAAAAATACAACAGATGATAAATCAATTATAAGTGATTTTGTAAAAGCATTAGAAGATAAAGGCTTTAAAGCAACTATACAAACAGATGATAAAGGAAATTTAACAATTACTAGTGAAGAGGCTAAAAGTCAAGAAAATCCTAACATTATGGTTGGTGATAAAAGTGCTATCTTTAAAGATGGAACAGATAGTAAAGCTTCAAGCGTAACATTTACTAAAAGTGAATTGGGAACAGGAGATATAGTTGTTAAAGGAACTAAGGTTAGTATACCTGAAAATATAAAAGATGACGAATTGACGAAACTATTTGAAGGCACAGGTGTAAAGTGTGAAATAAACGGAGATAAGATAGTCTTAACATCAGAAACAATAGGTGAAGCTGGAGATTTTGATGTAAAAAGAGATAATGGGACAAGTCAATTGTATAAAAATGGTGAGGATTCAACTATAGTTATTAAAGATGAAAATACAAAAGAAACATATGAACATAAAGGTACATCTAATACAGTAACATTAGATGGAGTTACATTTACATTTAGCGGAGAAATAGATGGTGAAGCTAAAATAACTGGAAAAAATGATGTTACAGAACTTAAGGATAATATAGTAAAATTTATTAATGATTATAATGAGTTGATAGAAAAACTAAATACTGTTACTTCAACAAGGCCTAATAGAAATTATTCTCCTCTTACAGCAGATCAAAAGAAAGAAATGTCTGAAAATGAAATTAAGCTTTGGAATGAAAAAGTTCAACAAGGTCAATTATATAAGGATTCTAATTTAACAAGAATAACTGATTCACTAAAACAATCAATGAGGACACTTATGAAGGATAGTGGATTAAATCTTGAAAAGATAGGAATTGTTCCTGTAAAGGATTATTCAGGCACTAAAAATGGTACATTTTCTATTGATGAAGATAAATTAACAAAAGCGTTGGAGGAGAACGTTGAGGATGTAATGAACTTATTTATAAAATCAGCACCGGAACCACTTTCAGAAGATGAAAAAAAAGATTCGACAAAGGTAAAAAAGTATAATGAAGAAAAAAGCCAAACAGGTATTTTGTACAAATTAAAAGATACATTATACAGTGAGTTTAAAAGTAGTTCATCAGCATTGGCTAAAAAAGTAGGATTACAAGGTACTGCAACATTTTCAAATAATGAATTAACTAAGAGTATATCGAATTATGAAAAGAAGATACAAGATATGGAGTCGGATTTTACTAAGAGAGAGCAGGCTCTATATTCGAAGTATGCGGCACTTGAAACAATGATGAATAAACTTAATTCACAACAGTCATCTCTACAATCTATGTTTGGAGCATAATTATGAATATAGATATTTTTGAAGAATATAGAATGATTAATATAAATATTATAAGTTCATTGAAGAATGATACTGAAAGTATAGAATTATTTGATAAGCGTGAAAAAATTATTGAAGAACTATGTTGTATGAATTGCTCAATAGAAGAAAAAAAGAAAATGTATAATAATATGGGTTTAGCAGAGTTAGATAAAGATATTAATAATTTATTAAAGGAAAAGATGGAGAATATTAAAGGGAAGATAAACCACATAGCTAGAAATAAGGTTGCTAATAAAAGTTATAATTCAGTAAATAGAAGAACTAACTTTTTTTCCGTGAATGTTTAGTTTGATTAAGAGGAGGTGATGAAATGGATATTGGTGCACTATCAATTGGTATGAGTAATGCTTCGTTATCTTCAGCAGTACAAGTATCAGTATTAAAAATGGGAATGAACATGAATGAACAAACATCGAATGCAATGACTAGTATGATGGGGGAAATGGCAGTAGAAACTGAT
>DPOH01000064.1 GCA_003539755.1 Clostridium sp. | reverse complement strand
TTATTATACATAGATAAGATAAAGTTATTTATATCACGCATAATATACATCTTATTACTTTTATTCTTAAGTCCTATTTTAAATTCAGCCTGTATTTTAGATGACCAGTTATTCTTATTTAAGATAACTTCAAACTTTAATTCTTCCTTATCTTTATCTTCAAAAAGACTGCTTAAAAGATTGTCGCCATAAATTTCAGAGCTTCTGCCATTGTTACTGATAGTATTATCAGTTATTGCATTTGTCAATTTGCTCCTTAATCCAGCATCATCATCTATTCTATTTAAAAATTCATAAAAAGTAGCTGCTATATGTTTACAACAATAATTATCTTTTTTAAATTCATTTTTTTCATAGTCAAGGCAGCCACAATATGTATCTATAACTTCCTTAGTATTATTATCAAATTCTATGCTACAACCATATTCACTAAAAAGACTTTCTGATACAACTATTGAATTTATATTTATACAATCATCATCTATATTTATATCTATTTCTTTTATTAAATCATTTTTTAAAATACGATTACCTTTTATACGTGTAGCGTTATTCACATTTTTATTAAAGCTTTCCGTTAATATTTGCTTTATCAATTTTAATCACCTGCTAGCACTTTAATACCATTATAAAGCTGGCATGGTTATAAACCTACACCAATACCAGCATTTCTAAACATATTAAAGCTATAAATTACTTTTTTATTTCTTTTATATTTTTTATGAGATTAACAGCAATATACTGAGATTTAGAAATTCCTTTTCTAAAATATCTTATTTGCTTGTATTTTACTCCTTGCAGTTCTATGTCAAGAATGTCAATTCTTTCACCTTTAAAAACTTGAGGTTCAGGCTTGCCTTTTAAATAAACATGTAATTCCATATTAGTACCTTCCGTCTACTTTTATTTATGTTAATTGTTAGCTTTATAATTTTCTATAGCTTCAGCTATTTCATTTAAGTATTCCCATCTTTCATATTTTAAATCAAGCTTTTCTTGAACTTCTTCCTTTTCCTTCATAAGTTCATTAAGCTTACCATAATTAGATGAGTTTTTAACCATATCATCTTCAATAGATTGAAGCTTTTCTTCTAACTCACTTATATCACTGTCTATTGTTTCAAATTCCTTTTGCTCTTTAAATGTAAACTTAGGTTTATTATCCTTTGTCTTTTCCTTAGTACCTTTTGTTTTTTCTTCTTTATTCTTTAAGCTGTCAGTACTTTGTGCATCTTTATACTTTTCAATTTCTTTTGCAATAAGATAATCACTGAAATTACCATGATATTCTTTAATGTATCCATTACCTTCATATGAGAAGATCTTATTACATATTCTATCTAAGAAATATCTATCATGGGATACAACAACTACTATTCCCATAAACTTATCTAAGAAATCTTCAAGTATTTTTAATGTTTCTATATCAAGGTCATTTGTAGGTTCGTCTAGAATTAAGAAGTTAGGCGATTCCATAAGAACTCTTAATAGATGAAGTCTTCTTCTTTCTCCACCCGATAGTTTTTCAATTGGAGTATATTGCATTGTACTATCAAATAAGAATCTTTCACACATAGTAGAGGCAGTTATCTTAGTTCCATCTTCTACTGGAATATATTCTCCACCTTCTTTTACATAATCGATAACTCTCATTTTAGGATCCATATTAGTATCATCCTGAGCAAAACATCCTATTTTTACTGTTTCACCAATTTCTATAGTACCACTATCCTGCTGAATCTTACCTCTTAGTATATTAACAAGTGTTGTTTTTCCAACTCCATTTTCTCCAACTATACCTATTCTGTCATCTCTAAGGAAAATATAGCTGAAATCTTTAATAAGGGTTTTATCTCCAAAAGATTTGCTTATATCATATAGTTCAACAATCTTTTTACCTAATCTTGAACCTACAAATGATATTTCAACGTCTGTATTTCTTTTTATAGTTTCAGTTTTTACTAATTCATCAAATCTTTGAAGTCTGGCTTTTTGCTTTGTAGTTCTAGCCTTAGCTCCTCTTTTAACCCATTTTAATTCATTTCTTATAAGGGCATTTCTCTTATCTTCCTGAATTTGTTCAATTTCTAATCTTTCTATTTTCTTTTCTAGGAAAGATGTATAGTTACCAGGATAAGAATAAAGATTTCCTCTGTCTAATTCTATTATTCTGTTTGTAACTCTATCAAGGAAGTATCTATCATGGGTAATCATTAATAGAGCGCCTTTTCTAGAATTTAAATATTCTTCAAGCCATTCAATAGATTCAGCATCTAAATGGTTTGTAGGTTCGTCTAAGATTAATAAATCACATGGAGTAATAAGTGCTCCAGCAAGAGCAACTCTCTTTTTCTGGCCACCTGATAAATTACCTACTTTTTCATTATAATTTGTAATTCCCAGCTTATTAAGTACTGTTTTTGCAGTACTTTCAAGGTCCCAAAGATTTAAAGAATCTATAAGTTCCTGAAGCTTTAATAATTTATTGTTTAATTTTTCAAAATCATCTTGTGAAGCATTATGTAACTTTTCTAATATTTCCTCATATTCTCTAAGTGTCTTCATTTCTTTTGTGTCACCTTTGAATATTTGCTCTAGAACTGTTGCATCTTTATCAAAAGGAGGATTTTGTTCAAGGAATTCAATTCTCATATTTTTACCTTTTATTATATTTCCATCAAAGAATTCCTCTTTACCTGCAACTACCTTTAAAAATGTAGATTTACCCGCACCGTTTATTCCTATTAGACCGATTTTATCTCCTTCATTAATACCTAGTGAAACATTGTTTAATAATACTTTTTCACTATAGCTTTTACTTATATTTTCTAAAGTAATTATATTCATTAACTAATAATCTCCTTTGTTGCTTTGCAAATTGTCTATCTCTTATTTTATCATAAGTTGATGAATTTGAAAAAGAATCATATTAGCTCACATTAAATTAACATTTTATATTATTAGCATAACTCATATTCCTTATGAAGCACCCATGTATTATCTACCCACTTATATAAGCTGATATTGTCAAATTCACATTTAAATTCACATGGAAACTCATTTACGTATTCCCATACATCATTAAATTTAGGTGGAAGCTTTTTAGATGCTAAAGTAACATGAAATATTTTATCTTTTCCATCAGTTTTCTTAAAATTAATAAAAGGAATTTTTTCCAATACATCAATTAATCTATCGTGAAGCTTTTTCCCCTCTTTAGACATTTTAACATCCATATATACAACTCTATTGTCAAAATGATTATACCCTTTTATTGTATACAGCTTTTTCTTTTCTTTTGCTGAGAATTTTTCAAGGGCCTCTTCAAGTTCAGATATATCACCATCATATTCAAATGGAGCTTTAATTGTAAAATGAGCAGGAAGCTTTGAGGATTTAGCTTTAAACTTATCATAAAGTTCACTTCTCA
>DPOH01000094.1 GCA_003539755.1 Clostridium sp. | reverse complement strand
TAACTATACATATAAAATCTTCACTTTTATTTATAACTTTATTTAAATCTGTTTTTAATCTAATTAATTTAGATGGTGACATTTCACCTCTAAATACTGATTTCTGATAATGAGTTAGATACTTTTTACATACTTTGAATACTTTCTGCACACGCTTTTCATTTACATCATAAAATACAAATGCATAATTATAGTTAGTTGTTTTCTCCATAAACATATCTCCTTTTATTATGTTACACACTACATTCCATCTTTTAAGCTAAACGGAATAAATTCTTTATCTTCTAAAATATACTTAATAAGTTTATAGCAGTCTAATTTAAGAGCAGTCCTATAACTTACTTTCCTTTTTAATTTAGGATGCGAAAATACTGATTCTAACCTTTCTTCAAATGCAGTTATAAATATATTTCTGCCTTCTTCATTTAGCAGACAGTAATTCACCTTTTTATCAAAGTGTTTATTAACCTGAAGCTTCTTTTTATTTACAAGTTCAAATATTGTCCTATAAACTATTACTGGTTTAAATACTTCACTTATATCAAGACTTAAAGAAAATCTACCTTCTGATGGTTCGTGCAGAAAGCTTATCCTTTGATCTAAATGCGTTCTATAAATTGCTGAAATAGTCTTAGTATAAAGAAGTGTATTTCCAAAAGAAATAAGAGCATTTATAGGGTTATCTGGTGGCCTCTTCACCCTTTTATTCATTATAAAGTCCTCTGGCAAAAAATTTTTGAATTCTGAATAAAATCTCTGCCAAGCTTCCCCCTCAGCACTCATAAGCTCATTAATATTATCTGCTGAATCAACTCTGGAAAAGAACTCTTTTTTTATCCAGTCTATCGTTCCCTTTATTTCTTTCTTATCATGTTTATAATAATGATAAAGAACTTCGCTTATATTAATACCTATTCCTTTAACTATTGCTTTTGCAATAATAAGTCTTGATGTATCGAATTTCTCTACCTGCTTAACTAAAAGTTTTCCACTATTATATTGATTTTTAGGATAAAATGTCCCACTATACCCTTCATAATAATTAAAGAAATGTACTACAACATTATTTTGAGATAAAAAATCAAGCAGCTTTGTATTTATACTCACTTCATTCAAACAGTAAATTTCTTTTGTGTTTTCAATAGGTATATAGACATTTTTATTATTTTTTCTAAAACACAATGAATTATCTTTTCTTGTAAGTTCCCCCATAGATGATATATATCTTGTACTTCCCATACTACCTTTACAGCCCCCTTAAAAATTTCTTCATTCAAACATCAATTTCTAATTTAAATATAACAATATTCGTAATAGGCACATTTCTTACATGATTGCTTATTTATAATATCAGGTACCTCATTTCCATCAATAAGCTCAGTTATTTCTTGTACATAATTATCAATCTGCTCTTCAAGTTCATCGGTTAGTTCAATATAAATAACTTTCTTATCACCTTTGTTTTTCTCAACACATTCAAGTTTCCCTTTGCGTATTAGTCCCTCTTTCTTAAGAATTTTAAGATAATATATAAGCTGCCACTTTCCAGCTTCAATATCTGCATCTGATTTCTTTACCTCAGTTAGATATTCTGAAGTAAGTTTATCAAGCTTTATATTATCTATAGAGATTTCCGAATTTGAAGAATTATCAGCTTTTTCTTCATGAATAGCCTTTCCTATTTTAACAATCTCACTGTTATCCTCTAAATTGAGCCTGTTTCCATGAAGATAACACTGTCTTTTGCAATGAAAAAAATAATTAATAAGTGTACCATTTACTTTCATACTTGATTCTCCTTTTTTATGCGTTGCCAAAAGTAGCAGCGCAGATATAAGCTACAAATCTAAAAACAATCCGCCTTCTGATGCAAATTTTTCTTTATCAAGCTTTTCACCTTCAAAATATCTTTCTCCATTCTCAATAAAATATAATTCTCCTATTTTATCGTTATAAGGCAAATCAATATTTTTCTTTATTTCATATATAAAATAATTCATAAGGCTTTTTACTTTTGAAAGTCTAACCTGCTTTTCTGCATAACTAATACGATTATCCATAAGAAGCTCTTTATAATCATTCCACACCTGTACTCCATGGATTTCCTTTCCATATTCATCTTTTATAACACGTCCAAGAAACACAGACATATTCCAGTCATTATCATCTATAAGCCTCATCCTCTTTTCAACTGCCTTAAAATTCAATCTCCCTACACATTCTTCAAAAAAATTATTTAAGTTGCTGTCACTATATGATTCATTATAATTCTTGCGTATAAGATCAAGAACCGGCTTATAATATTCTGAAAAGTTTTTATTAAGCAATATATTTTTCATTTCATCATCTAAAAGGCTTAAATCCTTATTAGCCCTTAAATCATTCTTATAAATAGAATCCGTCTTATCAAGATTAAAAAAATAAACCTCTCCAGAGTTCCTGCAAGACCTATTTATCCTTCCCATAAACTGTTCATCACTATCAAGCTTAGATATATCCTTATACCCAATATCCATATCAATATCAACTCCAGCCTCAATTACTTGAGTTGCAACAAGAATAATTCCTCTACGAATAGCCTCTTCAGAATTTATAGATTTCAATATTCTATACCTTTCTATAACATTATCATCACCAGTCATAAGCTCTAAAACAGGAATATCATCCTTATGAGCAAAATCATCCTTAAGTTCATTATAAAAATCATATGCACTCTTTTTTTTAATAAACTCAATCAAAATCTTCTTTTTACGCTTTCCGTTTTCTTTCACATGATTATATAACTCATAAAGCGTATCCTCATCATCTAAAAGCTCATAATTGACCTTTACACGTTCTTTAAACAATGGATTAGAAAAAAACTTATTTCTATCCTTAATTAGGCTTACACTATTATCATACTTATAATTATCAGGTATTAATGCTTCAAGGTCTGGAAGAGTTGCAGACATTATAATAATCTTCATACCCAATATTTTTGCAAATCCATTTAAAAACGAAATTATTTCGCTCCATATTATATTTTTATAGCTTTGAATTTCATCTAAAACTATTACAGAATGTGCAAGCTGATGGAATGCAAAAGAATTCTCCTTTGAATACCCAAACATAGTATTAAACAAACTCACATGAGTAGTAAGAACTAATGGATAATTCAAAAACTGGCGATTCAAAAGTGCCTTCGAATATTCCTTATACTTTTCCTCATCTTCAAAATCTTCATCAATATCAACCTTTATTGGGTATACAGAATTTATAACCGCTGCTTTCTCAAGCATCTCTTTATTCTCACCAAATGTCTTATATAATGTATTAAGGTTCTGCTCAACAAGAGTATTAAAAGGATATACATAAAATATCTTCTTTAAGCTGTTATTATCCTCAATAAGCTTAAAGCTCAAGTTCATAGAAACATTGCTCTTTCCACTGCCTGTGGGTGCTTCAAGAAAAAATATATTTTTATCCTTATATTTAATAAGCTCCTTTTCACTATCAAGAAACATCTCATTTCTTAATATATTAATTTCCTTCTCATCTTTAAAATCCTTATTTTCTTTGAAATATTCTTCTTTTTCATACTCCCTTATGCTGCAATATACGTCTGTATCTTTATATACATCATAAATTTCTTCTATCTCTTCGATATCCCCAAAGCTTGTGATTTCAGTACCACTCATAAATTCTGTAGTAGCATAATAATCACAGGCAACAAGCAGAGAAAACATAAGCTTACAATATGTATATAGATAAACGGATTCTTCTAATGTTACTCCATTTACAAACTTTTTAGTATAACCACTCTGCTTTTCTGCTTTCTTAGCTGATAGTTTAAATTCTTTCAAATATACGTTTTTATAATTATCATTAAAGATTTCTATTACATCTATTCCATCCTTTGGTCCATTCTCTTTAGATATAAATGTGTTTAGAAAATCAAAAAATTCATCAAGATTGCTATGATGCTTTGAAATCACATAAGCATTAATAAATAAAAGCAGCCTTAATTTCTTCTTTTCTTCCTTGTTTTCTAAGGAAAGTACTTTATCAAGATAATAATCAATATATAATACTGATGAAATAATTGAATGTCTTGAACCTACCGGACTAAATGCCCATGTATCTTCATCAATAGTATTATTCATATTCTTTATCTGAAAATAAGGGTTTATCTTTCCTACATCATGGAAACATATTGTATTTATAAGTATTTCCCTAAATATAGCAACAACCTCATTAGAAGCATCCTTTAAATAACACTCTTCAAAATTAGAGAATACCTCAAATAGATTTTTTGATGCACATATATTGTTAAAATACTTATAACACAAACTTGTATGCTCACTTAAATACTCTCTTACAATGCTCATACCGCTATCATTATCTATATTTTTTAAATGAGCATAGAAGTTATAATCCTTACTTATGATTTTGTTCAGGTCAATAATGTCAATATTATCAAAATACATTTAATCGCCTCCATATCAATCTTTTATTTCAAAAAAAGGAGGGTCCCCCCTCCAGTTTATCTAAGAAAAAACTATATTTTTATCATCAGCCTTGTAAATAGTACAGCCACCCTTGCTCCTGACTTTCATATTTGTAAATACAAATGTACAAGATTCATACATATTAGTATCACGATTTAATGCAGCAGGAAGTCTTTCTTCATATTTGAACAAGTCGTCCATAACTTCATCATCCTCATCTTCCTCATCTTCAAATATGATATTAAAATCATCCTTCTTAAATAAGCAGTGTATTCTATTTACATCATCTGCTTCTGCTGCATCAATAAGCTGAGCATTCATAATGTCAGCATAATGGTCGTTCTTGCCGAGATAAGGCTGATATACGGCTTTATTACTTAATATATACTCTGCAAGCTTTTCTGATATTTCATCTTCGATTGCTACATATATATCCCATGAAGGATTCTCAAGCCACTGTTCTTTGACTATTAAATTACCTCCCTGCTCCTTTGAAGCATATCCAACAGAATTATTAAACACCTGCACTTTTTTAGATATACATCCACGTTCAGCATTAGGAGTAACCGCCACTTTTAAATCCTTTAATTTTTCATAAAATTCAGGATACTCAGATTTATTCTCTATCTTATTCTTTTTATCCTTATTTTTTAATGATTCCTTAAGCTTCATTGCATTATAACCACTTAAGCCAAGGACTGCTCCAAACATTCCAAGAAGAGCAACTCTATGAATATTTCCATAAGTAAAATAAAGATAAGTATTAACATCAGGTTTCTTAAAGAATCCTGTCTTTCCCTTTAAAGTAAATTTCAAAATCTTCATTCTTTACACCTCTTCTTGTGTAAATATATTATAAATTTTAGCTCCTTCTATGTTAGATTCAAGAACTGTAGTATAAGGGTTATAATAGATTTCAACAGATTTTATTTTATCCTTTAAAGAATTTAAAAGATCAGAACAATTAAGTTTGATAGTGTTCTTTTCAGCAACTTTCACAAAGTCCACATACTCAGATAAATTTGGAAGATATAAATCACTTTCTCCTTCTACAAATAATGCAAATTCATTTTCACATCCAACCTTGGAATTAGTAGCAAATGATGTTGTGCTTACAAGGGCTGTCTTCTTAAATTTACTATAATCCTCATCTGTGTACCCATCAGTTACACCAAGTTCTATAAATTCCCTATAAGCTAGTGGATTAATTGAAAATGGATAGAAATAATGAGCTTCATTGCTGACTATTTTAGTACCTAGAGTAGAATTTTTAGCTTCATCGCTTGAATCCTCATCACTGCTCTTTGCTTTCTTCGCACCATCCTTAGTAGCATCTCTGAATGGTGATAAAATTTGTTGTTCTTCAGGATTTGTATCTTCATATTTGTTAAATCCCTGTCCAATTTGTACTGCACCTGTTATAGAAATATTATTCCCAGCTTCAGCAAAAGTTGCACCGAAGTTTTTAACATCGATTGCTTTAAATAAATTAGTTAAAACTTCTCTTGTATCTTTACAGTTCTTTAAATCATCAATTTCAAAAAGCTGTTCATATCTTTCTTTAAGGGATCTTGGAACAAGAGTTGTTTCTCCCTTTTTATCATTGCTTGAGAATTTCATTGACTTTATATAAAGAACCTTTTCGCCTTCATTATCCCACATCTTTTTTGTTGGATATTTAAGTGCTTTATCGCTTCCAAAAGTATCTCCGTCAGAAGTTGTCTTTGGATATCCTGTAAAATCAGCATTCCAGTTTGCCATTATTGAAGAAATACCTAATATTCCATAAACTCTATTATTCATTTACTACATCTCCTTTTTTATTGCTTTCATAAATTAAATTACTATGAAGATATCCTGCAATTATCATATCCTGATCTACCTTTGAATCAGGCTCATAACTTAGAATCATAGCATATAAATTCTTAAATCTTTTTCCGCTCATATCTATATCGTAGTTATATCTTTTATAAAAGTTTCTTAGCTTTTCCTTTATAACCTCATTATTCTTTCCATTAATAAAAGGATTAGCAAGAGATTGAACCTTCTTTTTACCTTTATTCTTAGATAATAAATAACTTACCATCTGCCCTACTGCGAAATAATATTCTGTATCATTAGTTATTGAATCTGTATACTCAGAATTAATCTTATTTCTTAAGCTGTCTTTAATACTAGAAATAGTATCTGCCATATTATCATTTCCTTTCTTAAAATATTCCTTTAATGACCATCTCAAGTTAAACTGATGAATTGCCTTTCTATATCCGTTGGCAATTGAACCTTTTACAAGATTCAAAGAAACCTTGTCAAGAAGCTTTTCTACTCCATTGTCAACGCCCTTATAGAAATAATTGAACAAAATTCCCTTAGATAATAAAAGGTTGCTCTTAACTGAACTATCAGTAATATTAATATCTTTTGGTTCAGTAAAATAATTGTTCTTAAGACATTTTGAAAATAATACTTCATTCAATAGATTCTGAAGGTCTCCCAAATTCCTGCATTTACCGTACTTAGGTATATTGCTATTTATTAAAGAAGCATCAAAATCTATAATCTTCTTAAAAGTAAATTCTGTTGAAAGATTATATCTATATCCTGATATTACATCATAGTCATGTATTTCAACTTCCATTCCCTTTTGAATTCTTAGATACAATCCATTAAAACTACTATCTTGCATATTTCCGTTTTCAAAAAATTCGAATCTCCTCTTACAATCATCATCAGTATTAATATATAAATTGTATTTACCAACTGCTGCGTTATTCATAAGATAATCAAAAAACTTCTTTTGAAGTATAACTTCATCTTCATCAATCAGATAAGGTACAGAAATTTTTCTGCTCTTATTTTCTAAGTAAGGTTTTTTAGCATTAAGCCCCATATTATCACTTGGAAGACCAAATATTTTATTATTTACTTCAACATTATAATCATTACTGTTATATATGTTAGGAACAAGATACCTTCTGCCTTCTCTTTTATACTCATCTATTGGATATTCAAAGAATATCTTCAAATAATCTTTTCCTCTTATCTCAACATCTAAATTGAAAATATTATCCTTAATCCATAACTTTATCCTATCAATCAATTCTGCATCTGGCCTACCGATTTCCTCTTCAACAGCTTTATATAATGCAGCTTGCTTTGGCTTTTTAGAATATTTAATTTCTGGATTTGAAAGTACACTATAAAAATTATCTATTATATCATTTGTAAGCTTTCCATTACTCAAGCTTTCCTTCTTTATCCAGAATGATAAATAGTTATTGCTATGAATTATCTTCTTTCCATCAATAGGCTTATTCATTTCAATTAATGCACTATTATAGTCACACTCACATAAATAATTAAAATACTTATTAGCCTTACCCTCAAGTTCTTTAGTTTTCTTATTGTATTTAATATTAACTGCTTCTTTTATTTCATAGGAATCATCTTTAGGTGAAACTATAATGTATGTCCCTTCTGCTGGTACATAAGTGTCAATAATAATTCCTTCACCCTTTTCGTTAAGTTCCTTCTTAAATATTTTTAGACATTCTTTTAGCAACTCCTGATTCACCTCCTCAATCAACTAAAGATATCTATAATTAATGAATCCTTGCCCCCTGCTGTTCATTTCTAAAATCCCTGTTCCAATGCTCATATATAATAATTCCTGAGCCATAGCATTATCT
>DPOH01000173.1 GCA_003539755.1 Clostridium sp. | reverse complement strand
GATAAAGTATTTAATACTGAAACTAAGGCTATAGCAATTTCCTCATTGATTAAAAGATAGTCTGTTATTTGCTGAAACATAAAATAATTGGAATAGATATAAATATGATGGTAAAATATTTATTAATGAATAATTTTAAAGTATAAATAACATCTATACAAATTATGAATAAAACAAAGATTATTTTAATCATAGGGGGAAACAATGATAACATCGGAAGAAATTAAAAGAAGGCTGTGGAATGGAGCCAATGAGCTTAGAGGTTCTATGGATGCAAGCCGTTATAAAGATTATATGCTTGGGTTAATGTTCTATAAGTTTTTAAGTGATAAAACATTAGAAACATTTAAGGAAACAGCAGGTTTAGGTAATATAACTGAAAAGGAATTAATTGAAGAATATAAAAAATCTAATGAAGAGTTTGGCAGTGAACTAGAAAAAATGATTCAAGATATATTAGGGTACTATGTAGCACCTGCTCATCTATATCAATCATGGATTAATGATATTAATACTGGACATTTTGAAGTTCAAAAGGTTATTGACAGTTTAAATCATTTTGAAAGAACAATAGCAGCTTCAACAGAGGCAAAGGATTTTGAAGGCTTATTTTCTAGTTCAACTCTTGATTTAACAAATACAGCACTTGGAAATAATTTAAATGAAAGAAGTAAGAATATAAAAGCACTTATATTATTATTCTCAGACCTTAACATGGTATCCTTACAAAAAGGTGATGTCCTTGGAGATGCATATGAATATTTAATAGGTCAGTTTGCTATGGAATCTGGAAAGAAGGCAGGAGAATTCTATACTCCTCATCAAGTAAGTGAAGTTATGGCTCAGATAATAGCAAAATCAGGTGATATAAAGTCAATTTATGACCCTACAGTTGGTTCGGGTTCATTGCTTCTTACAGTAAGTAAACATTTAGATAAAGATTCTCAGAAAGAATTAAAGTACTATGGACAGGAAAAAAATACAGCTACATATAACTTAACTCGTATGAATCTTTTACTTCATGGAGTAAGACCAGATAAAATGACAATAAAAAATGGTGACACTCTTGCACATGACTGGCCAGAAGATCCAGCAAAACCTAATGAAGGAGTTTTATTCGATGGGGTAGTTATGATTATATTTAGTTTATTGAAATACTGTATTTATAGTTTACCTTATAGAACCTATCACTTATCAAATATAAATTAAAGAAAGTGTCAAGATTATTAGTTTACGAGTCTTGATGCTTTCTTTAATTTATATTACTTTATATTATCGTTCTATAAATACTTAAGAGTAATGTATGCTGAGTGAGAAGGTAATGATTAAGGGAGATTTATTTAAAATGGATCATAATACTATAGATAATAACTAATCCACCATATTCAGTGAGCAATTGGAATAAAGCAGAACTCAAGGTAAGTGATCCTCGTTTTGAAATTGCAGGAACTCTGCCACCAGATTCAAAAGGCGATTTTGCATTTTTATTACATGGATTATATCACTTGAGTACACAAGGAACTATGGCTATTGTACTACCTCATGGAGTTCTTTTTAGAGGTTCTTCTGAAGGAGATATAAGACAAAGACTTTTAGAAAAGAATTATATTGATGCAGTAATAGGCTTGCCAAGTAATTTATTTACTAATACAGGTATTCCAGTTGTAGTAATTATATTAAAGAAAAATCGTAGCATAGACGCTCCAGTTCTTATTATTGATGCATCAAACAGCTTTATTAAAGTAGGGAAGCAAAATGTATTACAGGAAAAAGATATTGCTAAAATAGTAGATGTATATACTAATAAGACAGAAATACGTGGATACAGCCATTTAGCTAGTAGAGAAGAAATAAGAAATAATGAATACAATATGAATATTCCAAGATATGTTGAAAGCATAGATTCAGAAATAAGCCATGATGTAGATGCTCATTTATTAGGTGGAATTCCAGAAAAGAATATAGATGATTTAAGTGTATTACAATCACTTGTTCCAGATGTATTAAAGAAAAACTTACAGACAATACGCCCTGGATATGTAGAACTAAAAAATAGTGTAAGTGAATTAACAAATGAAATCTTAAATGATGGTAATATCAAAAATATATCAGATGAAATAAAAGCAAAAACAGAAGCTTATATAGAAAAATACTGGGACGTTCTAAGAAATATGGATGATACTACAGATATATTAAGCATTATGGAAGAAATGCTTGAAAGCATAAAAGATATATTAACACATTATGAATTTATTGATGTATATAATGGCTATCAAGTAGTTGCAGAAATATGGAAAAATGCACTTACACATGATGCAGAAATCATTGCAAATGAAGGATTTTATAAAGCAGGACGTACACGTGAGCCTAACATGATAACAAAAGGTTCAGGAAATAATAAAAGAGAAGAACAAGATGGATATATTGGACGTATTGTGCCAAATGATTTGATTGCCACTGAGCTTTATGGTGAAGAACTAAAAGCAATAGAAGATAATAAACAAGCTGTTCAAGATATAGAAGGGCAATTATCTGAACTTGTAGAAAATGCAAAGGTTGAAGATAGCGATGAAAACAATGCATTATATGATGTCTTAAAAAAGAATGAAAATGATGAGCCAGGTGATTCCTTTGATTCTAAAGCATTAAAAGCACAATTAAAAAATGTTAGTAAAGATAGTGAAGAATATAAATTATTGAAAAAGGTTGATAACTTATTAAGCAAAAAATCTTCTCTTAATAAAGCTATAAAAACTCAAGAAAAAGAACTTAAAGATGCTGTGCAAGAACGAATACTCATATTGACTGATGGAGAAGTAGACAATCTTATGTTTAAAAAGTGGTTTGGAAAAACAGTATCACAAATGGTAGATTTAATTAAAATACCACTAAAAGCTGAACTGGATATTATAGAAATGCTTCAAGAACGTTATGCAGATACATTAGCAGATATAGATAATGAAATAGAAAGCTTGATGAAAGAATTTGAAGCACTTAGAAGTGAATTGGTGGTGGAATAATGAAGAGGGAGAGAAAGGTACCTAGGAGGAGATTTAGGGAGTTTCAGAATGACGAGGCATGGAAAGAATGTAGATTAAAGGATGTAATTGATGTTAATAGTGGATGTGATTATAAACATCTTTCTAAAGGTAATATTCCCGTATATGGAACTGGTGGATATATGCTTAGTGTAGATAAGGCACTATCATATGACCAAGATGCAATTGGTATAGGTAGAAAAGGAACTATAGATAAACCTTATATTTTGAAAGCACCATTTTGGACTGTAGATACTTTATTTTATGCAATTCCACTTAAAGGAAATGACTTGCAGTTTATATATGATATATTCCAAATTATTAATTGGAAACAAAAAGACGAATCTACTGGAGTACCAAGTCTGTCAAAAGTTGCGATTAATGATATTAAAATTAATATTCCTATATACAATGAACAAAATAAAATAGGAAAGTTCATAAATAAATTGGATAATATTATTTTAGGAGAGCAACAAAAGCTAGAAAAATTAAAAGCACTAAAAAAAGCATATCTTACACAGATGTTTCCATCTGCTGGAGAATGTAAACCTAAATTGAGATTTGCTGGGTTTGATGATGAGTGGGAACAGCGAAAATTAGGAGATATAATGGAAATAACTTCTGTAAAGAGGATACATCAATCTGATTGGGCAAAATCGGGAGTTAGATTCTTGAGAGCACGTGATATTGTTGCAGAATCAAAGCATGAAGAGATAAAAGAACCACTTTTTATATCTGAAGAAAAGTATAAAGAGTATAGCGTTATATCAGGTAAAGTTCAGGCTGGAGATATGCTTGTAACAGGCGTGGGTACAATAGGTATTCCTATGCTTATTACAAGTAATTTTCCTCTATACTTTAAGGATGGAAATATAATTTGGTTTAAGAATGAAAATAGAATTGATGGCAGATTTTTTTACTATTCATTTATTAGTGAATATATTCAAAGCTTCATAAATGAATCTTCAGGGATTGGAACAGTTGGAACATATACAATTGATTGTGGAAAAAGAACTCCAATAATTCTTCCATCTATAGAAGAACAAAAGAAAATTGGACAGTATTTTTACAAGCTTGATACACTTATAACTTTTCACCAACGCAAACTACAAAAACTCCAAAACCTAAAAAAAGCCTACCTAAATGAAATGTTCATATAGAAAGGAGTGTAACCTATGAGTAATGCACCTAAAAATGCATCTGAAAAAGCTTTTCAGGAGAATTTTGTTCGAAGTTTGGAAAAATATAAATGGAAAGCACCAGATTTTTTAGATGGTAACATAAAGAAAGTTACAGTAAATGACCTTATAAACAACTGGCGTAGAGAGTTAAATCGTATTAATGCAGATATGCTTGAAGGCATAGAGCTTACAGATAATGAATTTAAGCAGGTTATGACACAAGTAAACAAAATAAGAAATAGTTATGAAGCTGCTAAAATATTATCTATGGAAGAATCAGTTGGGAAAATTGATGGTATTTATCGTGATGATAATTCTAAAGTGACTAGAAAGCAGATTACTTTGACTATTTTTAAGAAAGCAGAAGTAAGAGGCGGGGATTCAAGCTATCAGATTGCAAGAGAGGTAGTAACTGAAAATAATAATAGATTTGATATAGTTTTATTAATTAATGGACTTCCTCTTATTAATATAGAGCAGAAACGCACAGATAAATCATTAGATGAAGCATATGGACAGTTTATTAGATATTATAGAGATGGTGAATATTGCAATAATTTTATGGCTTTTTCTCAGATGATGGTTATTACAACAGAAATAGAAACTCGTTATTTTGCAACACCTAAATCTATTAATGACTTTAATCCAGTGTTTACCTTCCATTGGGCAGATAAAAATAATAAACCAATTAATGATTGGAAGAAAGTAATAGAACACTTCTTAATGATACCTATGGCACATCAGATGGTTGGTGATTATTTAGTTATTGATGAGGCAAAAGAAGAGGAAAATAGAAAGCATATGCTTATGAGACCATACCAGGTTTATGCATTGCAGGCTATAGAGGGGGCTGCCTTTGGCTGGAATAGTGATGGAATATCTCATGGTGGATTTGTATGGCATACAACAGGTTCAGGTAAGACTATTACAAGCTTTAAGACGGCTATGTTTTTATCCACTCGTGCTGGATTTGACAAGGTTATATTCTTAGTTGACAGGCGTGAATTAGATACTAATACCAGTGATAATTTTAAAGCATATGCTGCATATGAACCAGTAGATGTTGATGATACAAAGCATACTTATGAGCTAAAAAAGAAATTGAGTGCAAAGAAAACAGGAATTGTGGTAACAACTACATTTAAGTTAAATTCACTTGTTAAAGAGCTTGAAGAAAACCATGATTATAGTTTAAAAGATAAGAAATTTATATTCATTATAGATGAAGCTCATAGAACAACTATGGGGCAGATGATGGGAACTATTAAGAATTATTTTAGAAAGAATGGACTTTTCTATGGATTTACTGGAACACCTTTATTTGATGAAAATAATGTTAAAGGCAAGGTAAATGAGCAGAGTGAAGTAATAAATACTACAGAGAAATTATTTGGTCCTAAACTTCATCAGTATACTATTGATGAGGCAATTTCAGATGGAAATGTATTAGGATTTCATGTAGATTACATTAATACTGGTGAATTTAAAAGTTATGAAGATTTAAGAGATGATTTAGTAGAGGCGGTTAAAGAGGAACATCCAGACCTTGCAGACAGAGAAATTGAACGCAAGGTACAGGAATGGTCTGAATTAGAAGTAGAAAAACAGGCTAGTAAAAGAGGTATTTTAATATATCAAGATGAAACTCATATTCCAAGAGTTGTTGAAGAAATATTAAATAACTGGGATAATCAGTCTCAAGGAAAAGTATTTAATGCAATTTTAACTGTAGCTTATAAGGATAGAGTAATTGCTTATTATAATGAATTTAAGAAACAGCTGAAAGAACGTGAAGAAAAGCTAAATATAGCAATGACATTCAGTTTTGGGAATGAAAATGATCCTGATAATGTTCCAGTAGAAGTTATTGAAGAAATGTTTAAGGATTATGGAGAATTCACAGGTATAGAGTTTATTCCAGGTAATAAAAAACATGGAGAAGATGCATATTTTGAGGATATAGTAGAACGTGCAAAACGTGGTGGTAGTGGAAGAAATGAAAAGAATATAGATTTGGTAATTGTAGCAGACCAGTTACTTACAGGATATGATTCTAAACTGTTAAATACATTATATGTTGATAGGTCACTAGAACTTCAAGGTTTAATTCAAGCTTATTCTAGGACAAACCGTATATATGGAAAGGATAAGGAGTTTGGAACAATAGTAAACTTCCAGTATCCAAGGATTACAAAAGAAATAGTAGATACAGCATTAAAGCTATATGGAAGCGGTGGAAAGAGCAGCAGAGCAATTGTTGACACATATACTACAGCTGTACAAAAGTATAATATAGCTGTAGCAGAAATGAGAAATGAACTTCCAGATCCAGCTAGATGGGCAAGTTTAAAGAATGATGAAGAAGACAAAGGAAAGTTTGTAGATTCCTATAAGAGTGCAGCTGAACAGCTTAATTTAGTACAGCAGTATTATCAATATAAATGGGACGATGATACATTTGGTATTGATGAGCATACTTGGCTTAGTTACGTTGGGGCATATAGAAACTTAACTAGAAATGATGGCCCTGTTGATTCAGGTGATAATATTATTAAACCACTTATAGGAAAGACAAAACTTGCAGGAACACAAGTAATTGATGCAGCAAGTATTATAGCACTAATAGGTTCTAAGATTAGCAATGTAGGTGGAGTTCAAAAAGTAGATGATGAAACTCTTCGTATTATATATGAACAAATTCAAGAGTTAAGTGATATGGGAGAAGATAATAAATCACATTTACTAAAGCAATTTGTAGATACTGAATTAGTAGCAGGCAATTTGCCATATAACATTAATTTTGATGAAGCATTTGAAATGTGGAAAGAAAATAAGATAAAAGCTGAAGTTAATGAATTTTCTGATAAATGGGGAATTAATAGTGGTTGGCTTTATGAAGTAGTAACAAAATCCTTAGAATCACAAGATGATGTATCATATATGGGAGATATAAACGCTAATGTTGATTTTAATGCTGCATTAGATAAATCAGCAGGTGGAAGGCTTAGACATTTAATGAATTTGAAGAATGAGCTTCCAAGGTTTATGAGTGAGATTAAGATGAGGTATGTTTAAATTAGTTATTTGTTATAATTGCGTGATATTTAGGCAAAGAGTATATATTGAAATTTAATGAAAATTAAAAAAGTTGCAAGAGAATTCCTTTGCTTCATATTGGTATAGAGTATAAGTATAAATTATTTACTATAACATATAATTAGTATAATTTATAGTTACTGATTGGATGGTGTATTGTATTTGAATGAAATATTAGAAAAATATAAAGAAAGATTGATTAATTTAAGTGGAAGCAATAGAGCTCTTGTGAGTAAAAAGCTACCTAAAAAAAGAGCCTTTGATATGTGGAAATATGAAAAAATTAATTCTGGAATATGTGATGATATTATTAGTTTTTTGTTTTCTAGAACTGAAAAATCATTAGAATTATTACCAGATTATACAGAGTTTTTTAATACTAAAGAAAGTATAATTAAGAAAAAAAATCGAGAAGAACTTAACAGGAAAATTGAGAAGATTAAATTACAAGGACTAGAATCAGTAGAAGAAAAGAAAAAAATTAATGAAATAAAAGAAAATTATAATATTAAACTTGAAAATGATATAGATAAGTTAGGCAAAGAAAGAGATAGAATTATAGATTATTCATGCTCCATGAAATCATTAATAAACGAAGTTGATGATGTATATAAAGAAACAGGAAGAAGAGAATTATATATTGGTTATCCATTCGTAGAGGGGAGTCTTAAGGATAAAACTTTTGTGAGAGCTCCATTATTTTTATTTCCAATAAGAGTATTGAAAGATGGTGATGCTTGGAGAGCTGAAAATATTAATGATTCAAGTATCATTTTAAATAAAGTTCTTTTGCTTGGTATTGCAAAACATAATGAACTAAAAGTACCGAATATTCAAACAGAATTTTCTGAAATAAGTGAAACATTAATAGAAGATACTTTGAAGGCATTGGAAAATAATAATGTATTTATAAGCTATGAAAATGAAGAAATTCAAAAGTTTGAAGAGTATACAAGTAATACACTACCTAATTATAACATTGGGACACTTGTGTGTAAGAATAATATTGTAATAGGCCAGTTTTCTATTGCTAACTCTATTTATAGTGATTATGAAGCTATGATAAACATGGATATAGATAAAGATATATTACAAGAACTTTTAAATAGCAGCTACAAAAGTGAACAGAATATATTTGATGAAGATGATTCTAAGCTTTCTTTTAAAGAGAGGGATATTAATCTTATTTCTTATCTTGATTATAGCCAAGAAAGAGCTGTTAGTATGGCTAGTAAAACTAAGAAGATGGTTATTTATGGACCTCCTGGTACAGGAAAATCTCAAACCATAGTAAACATTATAAGTGATGCTTTATCAAAAGGAAAAAAAGTTTTAATGGTTTCTCAAAAGAGAGCCGCTTTAGATGTTATATATAATAGACTTGAAAATTTAAATAGAAAAGCAGTAATAATTCATGATGCTAATGCTGATAAGAAGGATTTTTATTTAAAGACTTCTATAGCTTTAGATGAATTATTTAATTCATACTATGATTATTACAGCGTTATTGATAAAGAATCAAATTTTATTGATGATAAAATGAAGTATCTAGAAAAAATCAAATATGAGATGTTTACTAAAAGAGAATATGGATTAACTCTTCAAGAAATGTATGAAAAGTGTAAAAATATAGATTCTCGTAAAGATAAGAGGTATGAGGAATTTTTAAGATTTAGAAAAAATAATATTTTTGATAAATATACTTATGATGAGCTAAAAGAAGTAGTAAGTGATATTAATAGTACTAATTTAAAAAATTATACTTTATATAAAAAGCTTGTAGATAAGAATCCGTTTATTGATGATATAGATTTAAGAATGAATCTTATGGATATAGATGAGTTTGCTATAAAAGTTAAAAATATAATAGATCCTATAAAGAAGATTACAGATGAAGCTGATAAGGATAAAGAATTATATGATGTTCTTATGAATTTATTTTCAAGTAATAATTATTACGTAAATGAGAAGGATACTGAAAAAGTAGCGACTGAATTTAATTTTAAATATAATAGTAAGCTTCTAGAAAAAATAAATAATGGCAGATGGTGGAGTATATCTTACTGGTTAAATTATTCTAAAAATAAGCAAAAAGAAATAGAGAACAGAGCTGAGTTTGAAGATAGAAAGAAAAATTTTATAGAATATGTTAAACAAAAAACATTAGATATTAATAATGCATTTTCTGAAATTGCTATAGTAAAAAAAGCACTTAATGAAAGAGTATATAGTATTGTAGTAGAAGAGCTCTTAAAAGGAGAGGATCTTACAAACTATTTTAATGATGTAATAGATGCGTTGAATGCTGTTAATGATTATAAAGAGGAAATTCAAGATATAAGAAATTTATCAGAGCTACATAAAAAAGTATTAAATTATGCATTAGATGAAAATATAGATGTAGTGAAAGAAAGATTAAATTCATTAGTAGAGTTTGTTACATTAAATCATATCTTTAATATAGAAAAAGAATCAGGTGTTAATGAAGCTGTATCTTATATTAATAACTTTGAATCTATAGTAAAAGAGATAAATGAAAGTATGAAAAATAAACATGATAATGTGAGAAAATATATAATAGATAAGTGGAATAGAAAAGCTATTGATATAGAAGAGTGGAAAGGGTATAAAGAATTTAAGCGTCAGGCAAATAAGAAGAGAGCATTGTGACCAATTAGGAGATATATGGATGAGTATTATGAAATGGTATTAAATTTATTTCCATGTTTCCTATTAAGTCCGGAAACTGTTTCTGAAATACTTCCTTTGAAAGATGGAATGTTTGATATGATTATATTTGATGAAGCTTCGCAAATGTATATTGAAAATGCAATTCCTACAATATACAGAGGAAATCAAGTTATAGTCGCAGGAGACGATAAGCAGTTAAGACCAAATGGAACTTTCTCTAATCGCTATGTTGATGAAGATGAAGATGATAATGAAGAAAGCAGGGCTGCACTTGAAGAAGAAAGCCTTCTTGATTTGGCAAAGATAAATTATGATCCGGTTTCATTAATGTATCATTATCGTTCTAGATATGAGGAATTAATAAATTTTTCAAATTATGCTTTCTACGGAGGAAAACTAAAAATATCACCTAATTTATCTACTGGTGAAGAGGATAAACCTATAGAAAGGATCAAAGTAGATGGAAAATGGATTGATAGACAGAATATTGAGGAAGCTGAAAAAATAGCTGATTTAGTTTATAAGATATTAAAGGAAAGGAAAAATAGAGAATCAATTGGAATAATTACATTTAATATTACTCAAAAAACTTGTATAGAAAACTGTTTAGAAAGAAAAGCACAAGATGATCCTAATTTTACACCTTTATATATTGCTGAAATTGATAGGGTAGAAAATGATGAGGATATAAGTTTATTTGTAAAGAATATTGAAAATGTTCAAGGTGATGAAAGGGATATAATAATCTTTTCAACTGCATATGCAGAAAATGAAAATGGCAGAGTATCAGTTAATTTTGGTTCATTATCTCAAGATGGTGGAGAAAATAGATTAAATGTTGCTATAAGTAGAGCTAAGAAGAAAATATATTTAGTTACATCAATAGAACCAGAACAATTAAGTGTTGATGATTCAAAGAATAAGGGACCTAAATTGTTTAAGAAATATTTACAGTATGTAAAAGCAGTGTCTGAAAATAATGAGAAATACGAAGAAGAAATTCTTAAGAGTGTTCTTGATACTGATATTAATGCAGAAACAGAGAATAAGTTTGATAGTGATTTTGAAGTTGAAGTATGTGATAAACTTAGAGAAAGAGGATATATAGTTCATAATCAAATAGGGGTATCAGGATATAGAATAGATTTAGGAATTTATGATGAGAAGAAATCTAAATATATATTAGGAATTGAATGTGATGGAGCAGCATATCATAGTTCCAAATCAGCAAGAGAAAGAGATATTCATAGACAACGATATTTAGAATCAAGAGGATGGAATATTATAAGAATATGGAGTAAGCATTGGTGGAACAATCCTGAATTTGAGATACAAAGGATAATTGATGAGGTAACAAGAATAAAAAATGCATATGTTGACTAGAAGAATTAAAATGATAAGAAAAAACAGATGTTACATGGATTATGAAAATTAATAAAATAAAGTGTAAGTAAATAATAAACCTAGTAATTGTAATGGAAAGCTAGGTTTATTATTTTTAAATCATAATCCTAGAAACCACCGTTGCCACTTGTGGTAACAATAAAATTAAGAAGGGCATAGTCTAATCATCATAAATTAAATTGTAATTATTTATTTTGAGTGTTGATTTGTAGCAAGAAAAATATAAAATCTATAGCTATTTTTTATTAATATACTGTTATAATGAAAATGAAGAATATAATAGCATGATTTTGGAGAATATTATGAAAAATATAGAAAATTACAAAAAAAACACCATAACACTTGAACAATTTGAAAAACTTTATAAGATTAATGAATATGATATTCTTTATAAAACTGTATGTGATCTTGTTAATAAAGGAAAGTTATGTCCTGTAAAAGCTAGTGGTGGAAATGGAAGAACTCCTGGCATGTACAAGAAATACAGAATAATAAGGGAAGAAGAAGATTTAAGCAGTTATCTTGATGAAATTAATTTTAAGTTGTGCACTGAATTTGATGTATCATATTATAAGAAACACTTAAATAAATATAAGGAACATAGAAAATATATATTGATGCTTAATGATTTCTTTTTATATGATAGAAACAAACTCAAAGATTATATTTCTATGAATGAAAGAAGCTTTCAAATATGGAACAGGGAAAAGTTTCTTCAGAAGGAAGAAGGAAAAACTATTCTTAAAAATCTTAATATTGATTTAAAAACATTAAATTATTATGATACATCAGAGCCTTTGGCTTATTATTCCAGCTCTAAAAAAGTGCCTCAGAATGTTTTATTTATTGAAAATAAAGATACTTATTATACTTTTAGAAAGCATCTTATTAAAAATCAAAGAAACATATTTAATAAAGAAATAAATACTGTAATATATGGTGCAGGAAAAAATATAATAAAAGCCATTGATGATTTTCATATTTCAGTTGAAGAACATGTATGTGATAAAAGAAATACAATTTATTATTTTGGTGATCTTGATTATGAAGGTATAATTATTTATGAGAAATTTTATGAAAAGATGTCACAATTCTATAAGGTTAAGCCTTTTATAGAAGCATATTATACAATGATTGAAAAGTATGCTAATAATCATGTTACTTTACCAGAAACAAAGGAAGGGCAGAATAAAAATATAAATGATTATTTCTTAAAATGTTTCCAGGATAAAAATAAAGAAATAATTACTAAAATATTAGAAAGTGGAAGGTACATACCACAAGAAATTATAAACATAGAAGATTTATAAAATATATATTAAAGGAGAAAAAATGGATTTAAGTTTTTTAGATGCTCATCATACGAGGATGAAAAAAATAGGTGCATATGCACTGCTTTTTAGGAACAGTATATCGAAAGGAACATGGAAGAAGTATGGATTTAGCGAAGGTTATGAACAGGATAACTTAATATTTGCAGTACTTTTATATATAATGGAACAGTCCCTTAAAGAAGAAATTGCAACTATTGATTATATAGGAAGCTTTATTGATGAAATTAATTCTTTATATTTTAGAAAACCTGTTACTTATGATGAATGTAAAGAGCTTGCAGAATTTATAGTGAACAATATTCTTTGTGATGAAGGTAAAGCAATGTATTTTAAATCCTTTAATTTTAAAAAGGGTCAGTATGAAGATATAAATATAAGTTTTGTTAAGAACAAAATTGAATATGTAGAAGGTGTAAGAATGGTTTCTTATTCTCTTACAGAAGAAGGATATTCACTTCTTTTATCAACTCTTGAAATTGAGGAAAATCTTAAGGTGACAATTCATGAAATAATATTTAAAATGCATCTTGATAAAGCATCGTATGATAAGGCAGTAGATGACATAAAAAATATTTTCAATATGATGAGAATAAGAGTCCAAAGTATGGAAGATGCAATAAGAAAGATAAGGGAGAATCCATTAAGTTATTCTGTAGAAGATTATAAAAAAATAATGGAAGGCAATCTTGAACTTCTTAGGAGAAGCAAGGAAAAATTCTTAATTCATAAGGAAAATGTGGATGCTAGAATTAAGGATTTTATAGAAAAGGATATACATATTCATGAACTTACAGAAGAAGAAAAGGAAAACCTTAATAACTTAAAAATAATAAATAAGTATCTGGGAAGAACAATTGATGAAGACCAGAGAATAATGAAAAAGCATTTTAGTTTAAAAGAAGTTTATGGAAAAGAACTTGAAAATATATCTAAGATGTCTCTTATTGAAAGATTCAGCATTAAATCAGAAGTATACAACAAAGTTCTTGATGATGTCAGCCTTATAGAAAATATAGATGTATTTTTAAGACCTTTATTCAGTATGAGTCCTACAAAAATATATAATGTAAATAAAGCATTAGAATATCAGAAGAATATAAAAAACGAAGAAATTGAAGAGGATGAAGTATTGTCTTTTGATGAAAAGGACATAATTGAAGAAGAAAACAGAAAGAAGAAAGAAAAACTTAAAAAGTATAAAGGTGTTATAGAAGTAATATTAATGCTTGCAGTTAAGAAAGAGAGTATTTCCCTTCATGAAATAAGCTTAATGATAAAAGATAGTGAAACCTTAATGAATAGCCTTATACCAGATGTGAGAATATTCAGAGAAGTAATAATAGAGATGCTTAAAAATGGATGTGTTTATATTGATGATTTAAAAGAAGAAAGAAAAAATACTATTGAAAGTGAAGAATTTGATTTTGAACTAAATAGAAGTATATTAGAAGCAGTGGAAGAAAACAGAAGTCTTATGAGAATAAAGAAATTTAGTGCTGAAAAAATTCAAGGCGGAAAAGACGTGGTTTTAAAAAATATTATTGATGAAGATGGAAAGCATAGAAATTTTATATGCAGCGATGTTTTATTCAGGGTGGAAGAAGGGAGTATTATTTAAATGTCATACTCAATTGATGAAATAAATATAAGCAATAAAATATTTTACTATCTTTTAAAAAATGGAGAACTTAAAGATAGTGAACATGATTTATATAAATCTTATTGTGAAAATGAAAACATTACAGAACTTGTGAAGAATCTTGGAGAGGCTTCAGAAGTATATATAAAAAAGTATGGGGGAGTAGTGTATCTTATTCCTAAAGAAGAAAATGATTTTTTAGGGTATTCAAAAGGTGAATTAAAGAAGATTTTATGTAAATCAGGTGCCAATGATAAGGACTATTACCTTTCACAGTTTGTTATTTTAACTTTGCTAGTTACATTTTACAGTTCTCAAGGTATAACAAGCAAATGCAGGGATTATATAAAAGTAGGAGAATTCCTTAATATTATTACAGATAAACTTAGTGAAGGTGCAAAAAGAAGTGAAGATAAAAAGAGCAATACATATGGTATAGCTTTTCAAAATATACTTGAAAGATTTGAAGCGTTAAAAAGCAGTGACAAGAAGACAACTGCAAAGACCACAAAGGAAGGTTTTGTAAATACTATATTAAAATTCCTTGATGATCAGGGACTTATATATTATATACAAAATGATGATATGATAAAGACTACTAAAAAACTTGATGCATTTATGGACTGGAATATATTAAATAAAAACAATTATGACAGAGTTCTAAAAGCATTTGGGGAGGAAGAATATGAGTAAGATTAATAAAATCAGGTTTGTAAATCTTAATTATAATAACAATTCTATGAAAATTGATGATGAAACTTTTTTCCTTGACACTGAAAGTACAATGTTTAATTTAAGAAATGGCGGTGGAAAATCAGTCCTTGTTCAAATGATGATTGCACCTTTTGTACATAAAAGATATAGGAGTTTTAAAGACAGACCATTTGAAAGTTATTTTACTAAAAGTACACCTACATATATTCTTGTGGAATGGAAGCTAGATAATGGTGGAGGATATGTACTTACAGGAATTATGGTAAGGAAAAGAGAAACTGTATCTGATGAAGACTCGAAGGAAAAGCTTGATATATTAAGTTTTATAAGTGAATATATAAATCCTTGTGAATGTGATATAGATAACATAAAGATTGTTGATAAAGATGGAGACAGAAAATCTGTAAAAAGCTATGCAAATTCAAAAAAGCTTTTTGAAGATCTTAAAAAGAATGAATCATATAAATTCAGTTATTATGATATGACAAATTCTGCAAGTACTAAAATGTATTTTGACAGACTTCTATCTTATAAAATTAATTATAAAGAATGGGAAAATGTAATAAAAAAAATTAATCTTAAGGAATCAGGGCTTTCTGAATTGTTTTCAACTGCTAAAAATATAGAGGGGCTTATGAAAGAGTGGTTTCTTCCTGCTATTGAAAACAAGCTTAATAAAGAGGAAGATAGAATTAAGAATTTCAGGGAAATAATAAGTGGTTATATTGTACAGTATAAAGAAAATAAACATAATATAGACAAAAAGGCAAAGGTGGAGC
>DPOH01000198.1 GCA_003539755.1 Clostridium sp. | reverse complement strand
ATATCCATAGATTTAAAGCAATGATCTAGATTAAACAATATAAAATATGATAAATAGCTCTCTAAATATTTAGTTGCTATTCCATAAAAATCACAAAACCAGGCTGATACTTTTCTTCTAATATGGTTGATTTTATCGTTAATAGGCCTAGATTTGCTTCTCCACCTTTTGTTAGTTTTATTGTTATGCCTTTCACTTACAGCCTTTAAGAAACGATTCCACCCATTAGTAATGATTAATGCTTTTTTATCTAGTCTGCTGATTACTTTATTTTTAAATTGAATTTTATCAAAACTGTGTCTGCTCAATGGAACTATTAACATTGTATCATTACAGTCTCTTACTGCTACTGTAACTATAAGTTTTTGTTCAAAATAGTAATCTGGTTTAAAATTTATTGTGGAATTGTATGCTCCTTCTTGAAAATATACTGTGTCCACAGATATGTTTCCTGATAATTTTTCTGGATTGATTCCATAATGATGGGCTGATTTTAGAATATTTAATATTTTATGGCGCCAGTAAAAAGATGTTGCTAAATTAATTTTTAATTCAGCAGCACATTCTCTCAATGTTTTTCTTTGTAAAAACAATTCTATATATTTAACCCAAAGTTCAGGGTCTTTTTTTGAATAATACCATAAAGAGTTAGTTGTATTTGAAAATGTTCGCCTGCATTTGCTGCACATATATCTTTGAATTCCTTTATATTTACCGTGTTTAATGAAATGAGTATTCTGGCAATGTGGACAACATTCAAATTTCTTATCTTTATATAAATCAACTTTTAATAATTGGGGCATAAGCTTTTCTAAATTCTTATAATCAATATCGTTTTCTATCAATTTATTCACCTCATTTGGATCATTGACACAAAATATGAATAATATACAAAACAACACTTTTTAGAAACAGCTATGTATGGAAAAATTTTAAGTATAATGTACTATGGACTATAGAATTTTAAAATACCAATACTAAGTAGTATAGGATGTTTAAGGCAGATAAAATATTAGTAGCTATATTTTATCCAAGGGAGAGTGGCAAAGTTGCTTTTTATAAAAATTCTAATATAATTTTTAGTTATATTACATAAATTACATATATACATGATGTAAGGAAATTAGTGCATTTAAGATCCATTTTAAATAATAATTATTATGTAAAGTAAAGTGTGCTTAGTTTATGGTTTGGTGGATATTAATAGTACAGTTATACTTCATACTTTTTTAAAATTGGAAACTCCTATTCCTGACGTCATAGGAGTAAGCGATTCGCACAAAAATAAATTTTTGGCTCTCTGCTTATAAAAATAAAATTCTTTATTTTATAGGAATAAAAGTTTTTTTGTATATTTATAGATATTAAGGGATTGTAAAAGGTGAAATTTTAATAAATCGAGGAGACATGTTTGTAATGTATTAAAATTTTTAATACCAAAGAGATTTAGGTGCATAAAAAATATAGATAAATAAAGGCTGACAGTTCATACTGCCAGCCTTTATTTTTTAAATTTTATATGAGTTTATATGAATAGGATTATTTTTCGTATTTTAATAAGCCGTCATCAATAATCACTTTTAGTTTTCCTATTTCATATAAATAATCAACATATGATTTAAGCATCAAACTCATCATATTATATTTTCTAATATCATATACGTTAATTTCAAACTTATGGCATGCATCTCTAAGAATTTCTTCCATAGTCATTGGCTTGTTAATTAATCCCAATATTATGTTTGATCTATTCTCATAGAAATCTATATTATCATCAATTAACTTTTTTATGTTATCATAAATACCTTTATGAGAAACGATGTATTTACTGCAATGTAAATCATATAATTTAGCTTTACTTTTCATATCTTCACTTAAAATATAAGCATAAGGCATTTTTGCTCCATTCATAAGTTCATAGCTTACAAGGGCATCACCTAAATATGCCACATTATCGGGTGTAATAATGCTTATATGGGAAGGACTGTGCCCAGGAGTATGAATTATTTTAAATTTTGTATTACATATATCAACTTCAGTATCATTATCATCGATTTTTATATCAGTTTCACAAATCATATGTCCAAACTTTTTCTTTATATCTTTTAGAGCATAAGCACTATAATATACTTTTAGATTTACATGGGAGCTACAAATTATTGCTTCATAAGTTGGCATAGCAATTATGCAGTTAAATTTGTCTTTTAAATAAGCATTGTTGCCGATATGATCCATATGAGCATGGCTATTTATAATTCCTACTACTTTAAAATTGTTAGCATCAATAGCAGCATTAATAATTTCTCGCTCATTTTTTTCTAATCCTGTATCTAACATTATTATTTCATTAGCATTGACCTTATAAAATGGTATATAGCTCATGCCTGTTTCAATACAGTAAGTATTTCCTTTAACATTGACAATATTCAAGTTTTATCACCGCCCTGTAATTTATATAAATTTATCTTTAGTAAAATGAAGCAGTATTATCATATAAAAAAATAAATGCTGCATATTAATATTATAAAATTTAATTTTGTTGTGCAACTACTATTATTTATTTATAATTACTAAAAGAAAAGAATTATTTAAGAGTATTGTACTAAGGAGAGAAATTATGAAATATGAAATACTATTATTTGATGTAGATAATACACTTCTGGATTTTGATGCTAATGAAGCAGAATCATTTAAAAATACAATGATTGATAAGGGGCAGGAATATACAGAAGAATTATATGAAAGATATAAAGAAATGAATCATGCTATGTGGCAATCTGTTGAACGTGGAGAAAATACAATTGATGAAATTATTAATACAAGATTTGCTAAATTAATGAATATGTATAACCAAAAAGTAGATGGAATTATAGATCTTATTTAAATAAAGGTATTCAAGAAATGCCATACGTACATGAAGTATTAACTGAATTACAGAAAAAATATAAATTATTTATAATAACAAATGGAATTAATGAGACTCAAGAGTATAGAATAAATGGCTCTGGACTTAATAGATATTTTGAAAAGTGTTTTGTTTCAGAAAAAATAGGAGCAAATAAACCATCAAGTGCATTTTTTGATTATGTTAAGAATAATATTGAAGGGTTTGATACTTCTAAAGCTCTTGTTATTGGAGATTCCCTTACTTCAGATATAAAAGGTGGAAATCTTGCAGGTATTGATACGTGTTGGATATGCAAAAAGGGTACAGTAAATGATACTGATATTAAGCCAACGTATGTTATAAATACATTAAAAGAATTAAATAACACACTAGAAAGATAGTCTGTAATATTTTATAGTAATGAATACTATAATTAAAATAAGTAATTTAATATT
>DPOH01000036.1 GCA_003539755.1 Clostridium sp. | reverse complement strand
GATATATATACTTTTCCATTTTCTATCTTTTCAACTACAGCTACATGTCCACATCCTCCTGAGTTAGGAAGCGATGATTTCCATACAGGAACAGCGCCAACTTTTGGAGTCGTTCCATATTTATATTTGCCAGTTCTTTTATTAGCTTCCCACCATTCATATGCATTGCCTCTGAAATCAGCATCTGTAGGCTTTTGTCCAGTTAATTCCCATATTCTTCCCCATGCATACCATGTACAATTTCCAACAATAGGCTTTCCACTTGAATTTGTAAAAGGTGGTGATAATTTCACCTTATAAAACAAGTTAGAATCACTGTAATAATAATGACTATCTCTACTTGGTGCAGATGTTCTCATTTCACCAAGTGTAACTTTTAAGTTTGATGTAGAATTATTTGAATTTGATGAGAAATCATTTTTCTTTTCAAATGAAACCCATGAACTGCTTATATATCCAATAGTGTTATCCCATTCTACCTTATAAAATCCATTTGTTTCTTTACCGATAACTACTACCTGCATTCCTTTTGGTATTGATCCAATAATATTTGAGTTCATTGATGGCTGATCTCTTAAATTTAGAGGACAGCTATCAGTAGCTATATATGCAGTTCTATTCTCTTCTTTGACAAAGCTTGAATTATTTTCTATTGATTCAGTCTTAATAAGGTTTCCACTACTATCAAACTCATGTGTTTTCCCATCAATAGTTTTCTTACCTGTTACCATAGCTCCACTGTCTTCAAGATAATACTTTCCCCCATTATGCTCAATCCAGCCTGTTGCCATAGTTCCACTATTAAGTAAATAATACCAGTTTCCATCATAATCTTTGTACCAACCTGTTACCATAGCTCCACTACCACTAAAGTAATACCAGTCTCCATTATAATCTTTAAACCAGCCTATTGCCATAGCTCCACTATTAAGTAAATAATACCAGTTTCCATCATGGCCTTTAAGCCAGCCTGTCACCATTTCTCCATTGTCACTAAAGTAATACCATTGTCCATTTATTTTTTTCCATCCAATAGAATTTTGTCCATTTTCTGTCCAAAACCATTTATTCTGTGAATTTTTATTCCACTCCGCATGTGCTTGAATTATATTAATATTAGTTACTGCACCAGTTATTAAGCATGTTGCTATAATATTCTTAATAAATATTCTTTTCACCTTAATTGTCTCCTCTATGTTGTCTATATCTATAGAAAATGCTAATGCATTCACTTTTACATTTTTTGTATTTTTTTATTCTATTTTATTATTATTTTATCATTTTTATAATACAAAACTTATTTTATCATAAAATCACATTTTTTTCTACAGAAAAAATGGCAATATATATCAATATATGCCATTGCAAAATTACATTTGTTCAATTAATCTAATAACATAACTCAAAGTATAGAATTCTCTTTCTATCTCATACTTTATATAATGCATTCCTTCTATTAATTTATCTTCTTCAAATTTTTCACTTAAGATCATCATAGTAATACTATTAATTTCGCCATCTTTCGTATCAAATACTCGTGATTTTTTTATGTATTCATTTTCCATAGCAGACAATACTGCTTTTTCTAATTCTTCACTAATTTTAAGTTCAGGCATACTTTCAAAAATTCTAATATTCTTATTATCTATATCAAAATTTTTAGCTTTTTCAATATTGCATCCTACAAAAATAGTATTCTTATACTTTGCACCTTCAAAGTTTGCTCCATCTAAGTTTGCGCCTTCAAATATAGTATCTTCAAATTTCGCTTCTCTCAATTTACATCCTTTAAGATTTGAACCTATGAATTCAGCACCTTTAAAACTACATCTAAAAAAATTACACTTTTTAAAATGAGCACCTCTTAAACTTGCAAAATCAAAATGTGAATTTGAAAAATTACAATTATAACACTTACTTCTTCTTAAATTTTTATATATAAAATTCTTATTTGTTTTTTCAGCATTATCATAGTGAAAGTTTTCTGGTGCACTTCTATTAACAGCCATTCTATTGTATTCTCCTTTTTATTAAATATTAAATTTCATTAATTGCTTATTTAATAATATATTTCACCAAATTAAAAGTCAACAATAACAAATAATATTCCATTTTCACCATAACCTAAATCAAACCAAAGCCTTAGATTTTTAGGACCCTTTCCTATGAACCCCAAATTATCTTGGATTGATGAAAAGCACCACAATATTCATATATTTGCAAAATTAAAGCTACAAAAATATAAAATATATCTTTGTAGCTTTTCCTACGTAATGCTAAAAATGAAGTTTGTTTGTCATGAATTTTAATTTTAAAGTATGAGATTTTGTGTTTAAGTATCATAGTGGCAATAATTAAGTTTTCTAAATATCACTAAATATATATTGTGTTTAGAGTTTATTAAAAGTTATATCTTTTCCTCTCGATACAATGTTTTCGTTAATTTGATCGTTCTTTTCCATATACTCCTTTACTTTTGATTGTGAAAAGTCTCCTTTTTTCATTATTAACTTTTCTTTTTTACTTTTTCCCACGCTTTCTTCGCCTCCTTACATACATATTATGTCTCGTATGAAAATCCTTATTCAAAGATACAACATATAAATAACAATTAATTTTTATTAATCATATTATTTCAATGATGCCTCAAACCAATTAATGAATTGTTTGGCAGTTCTTGGTGACCTTCCATTATACCATCTTACCCACTTAAGTGCTTCAGCATGTAAATATTCAGTATCTACCTCTATGCCTCTAGATAAGGCTAATCCATCAACAATCTTCAAATATTCCTTTTGGTCTGGTGAATAAAATGAAACTGTTATACCAAACCTGTCTGATAATGATAATTTTTCCTCTACAGAATCCATTTGATGAATTTCATCGCCTCTTTCACTAAATGTTTCTTTAACTAAATGTTTTCTATTAGTTGTTGCATATATTAGAATATTATTAGATTTGTTTTCTACGCCTCCTTCAAGTATTGTTTTGAGAGCTGAATAGCTTTCATCCCCATCTTCAAAAACAAGGTCATCAACAAAAATTATAAATTTCAAATTCTTATTTTTAAGCATTCTAATTATTTTAGTAAAATCTACAAGCTTGTCCTTATCAACTTCAATAAGCCTTAACCCTTTAGTATAATACTCATTTATAATTGCCTTTACAGTAGAAGATTTTCCTGTTCCTCTCTGTCCATATAACAACAAGTTGTTAGCAGGATACCCATTCAAAAATTGCTCAGTATTTTCTCTAATAGTCTCCTTTTGACTTTCATACCCAACTAATTCTTCAAGTTTTACTGGATCTGGTGAGGTTATCCCACGTAAATACCCTTCACCATCTTCATTTTCCCATACAAAGGCTCTATATTCACCAAAAATACCAGTTCCATATTGTCGATAAAATTCTATTATATTATCTAATGACTCTCCCCAGCCATCGCAATTTAATATACTTAATTTCAATTTATCAATAGCTTTATATGTATCATATTCTTCAAATGAATTTACTTCATAATCAATTAATCCCTTTACAACTTCCTCTTCAAAGTCCATAGCCTTACATTTATATATAATTGCTTCCTTAATATCCTCCGATTTAATATTAGTTATAAATTCCAAAGCTTTAAGTTCAAATTTAACTTGATTTATTATATATTGGTTATTTAAATCATCCCTATCTATCATATTTGTAAATGCATTATTATCTAAAAATATTTCATCAATAATATATTTTTTTAAAGATGTTCCATCTGATTTTTTTAATAACTCAAATGCAAAATCATTATAAATACTTATAGATTCACCAAGGATAAGTTTATCCTGACATAAATATTCAAGTAATACTTTATATTTTTTTAATACACTATCTTTTTTTAATCTTGTAAATACGCATAGAGAATTTATAAGCATACTTCCCTTATGAAATTTTTTAAAATCTGAATTCATTTTTATATCCTCCACCTTTTAATATTTATTGCATATTGCTCTTGATAATCATATCACTATATTAAATTTTATCCAATTATTTTTCCATAATCTCTAACATTGATATAAATAATTACAAATTTGTTAACTTCCATTTATTGTAGCTAAATTCAAACAAATGAAATAATAATAAAATTTAAATAGAAGGTTGTACATTTAAAATTTCAATGCTATAATATTTTTGCGCCTTTGCGCGGGTGGGAGAGGGAACATTGAAAGTTAGGTCGAAAGGATGAATAAGCTATTTAAACTTAAGGAGCACAATGTTAGTTTTAAAGGAGAGGCACTTGCTGCATTAACATCATTTTTTGCAAGTATTTACATAATTATTGTAAATGCAAGCATTTTAAGTGATGGTGGAATAGCAGTAGAACCACTTATTATTGCTACAGTATTCGCATCAGTATCAGGTTGTCTTATTGCTGCATTTATAAGTAATGCTCCATTAATTGTAATGCCTGGTATGGGAATTAATGCACTTCTTACCTATACCATCGTTAATACTTTAGGTCTTACCTTTTTTGAGGCATTAGCTGCTATTTTTGTTGCAGGTTTATTATTTGCAATAATTGCAGCTACTCCAATATCTACAATTTTAATGGAATCAATCCCTGATCATTTAAAGGAATCCATAACAATTGGTATTGGATTATTTATAGCTTTTCTTGGACTTCAAAAGTCTGGTTTAGTTGTAAATTCAGAATCTAGTTTAGTTCAGCTAGGAAATATTTCCAATCCAAACGTAATACTATTTGTTGTAGTTATGGCAGTTACACTTATTTTATTTTTAAAAAATGTACGTGGAGCTTTCTTAATATCTATAATTTTGGGTACTTTGGCAGCTGCATTATGTGGTTTAGTTGACATTAAAGGAATAACTTATACTTTTCCTGATTTTAATGGATACAAGGATATTTTCTTCAAACTTGATTTTGGAATGCTTATAAGTATAAAATTCTGGATATCTGTTTTCTCATTAACTTTAATATTAGTTTTTGAAAACATTGGGATTTTACACGCTCAAACTGGAAAGATACTGAATTGTCCAGAAAAGACATCAAAGTCTTTGGTAGCTGTAGCTATTTCTACAGTTGTATATTCTCTTCTTGGATGTAGCCCTCCTGTTTCAACAGTTGAAGGAAATGCTGGAATGGAAGATGGCGGACGAACAGGACTTACATCTGTTTTATGCGGATTATTGTTTTTAATATCTTTATTCTTTATTCCGTATATAAGCATAATACCAGACAGCGCTATAGCACCAATATTAATAATACTTGGATGTTTAATGGCACAGGACTTAAGAAATTTAAATTTTGATGATTTTTCTGAATTTTTCCCATGTTTTGCTGTAATACTAACTATACCATTAACTTACAGTATAATAGATGGAATAGCTATTGGATTTATTCTTTATCCTCTTTGTAAGATTGTTACAAAGAAACATAAGGAAGTTTCAATTTCAATGTATATATGCAGTTTAATCTTCTTAATTTATTTTATTACTTTAGCATTTATGCATTAATTCAATATATGTTTTTTAAAGTCTTACCAATAACTGCAATTATTAGCTTGACTTTTTATTCTAAAGTATAGTATTTTAGTAATGTTTTTAAAGAATTGAATATAAAAAATAGTAACTGCAATTGCTATTTTTAATTTAACTCTTTAATTATAGTATTTAGTAATATAAAAAGAGGCTTAAGATTTACTCCTAAGCCTCTTTTAGTATATATATAAATATCTAATTCACTACTTTTCAAATAACTTAGCTCCAAGGGTTGCAAAGCTCTGAAGTACAAGATAACATTTAACATCCATTACCTCATCACTATTTACAAGTTCTAAAGCTTCTTCCTTAGAAATCATAACAGCTTCTATACATTCATCATCTTCTAAAAATTCATCACTTATCTCACCTTCACATGTACAAAATACAAGATTTACTGATTCATCTGTCATGCCAGGAGATAAATATAATTTTTTCTTTTCACTTATAATATCTAAAAGTTTTAATCCTGTTTCTTCTTTTAGTTCTCTTTTTACAGCAGTATGAGAACTTTCATCTCCATCAATAAGACCTGCAGTTAATTCATATACAAAATCATTAGTTGGTACTCTAAATTGTTTGACTAATACAAGCTTATTTGATGGCTTATGAAGGGCAGCTATTAATACCGCATCTTCAATATCTTTTTTACCTTCAAAAAACTTTTCATTCATGAATTCTTCACTTTTTCTAGTAGCTATAATCCATGATTTTTCGTTTCCTACTCTATTTTCATACTTAGCTTCATACATACTTAAAAATTTTGTTTTTACTAATGCTTTTATACTGGTTATTTTACTACTTTTCATCATAATTCCTCCTAAAATCTATATTAAATAATTTAATTCTAATTTACTTAAATTATACTGTATTATTATAGAAAACACACTTATTTATCATATCTAAATTTTTTCTATTGGAAAGTGCTTACATTATCATAAAAATATTTTAAATTAAATAAAGACTTCAGCTCTCAAAGCTAAAGTCTTATAAGTATAATAAACTACTAAATTCCTTGTTCTAGAATAATTCCAGAATATTTATTTTTTATTAATTTTATAACTGGTACACCAATTATAGTTACAACTACAAATTCACCTATTGCAACTTGTGCCATAGTTAGTAATAATGGCAGTTCAGCAATATAACTTAATTCCCATCCAACTATTATTCCATTCAATATTGTTGGCCAAAGTGAAGCAACAAATAAAGCTAAAGTATTATTCTTTATATACTTTCCTGTTAGATAAATTGCATAAACACTTATAAATGTAGCAAGTGTACCAAAAATAATATCAGGTAATCCGTTTGGTCCAAGTATATTTGCAATAAAGCATCCAAGGGTTAATCCTCCAATATAGAATGGATCAAAGAACGCTAAAAGTACCA
>DPOH01000191.1:5389-5944 GCA_003539755.1 Clostridium sp. | reverse complement strand
GGCTATATATAGTATGAATATGTTAGCACTAGATATTCATACAATAAGCATTAGCGAAATTCTTAAGGAAGTATTTTTAGGCATAGATTTTGATCTGACAAAAGATGAAAGATTTAGTGTAGAACAAGTATTTAATAAATTCTTAAAAAATATTCCACTATGGAAGTTTAAAGGTGCTTCTATAAATCAGCAAAATGCACCAAAAATTGATTATTTATAAAACAAAAAAGGAATTCGAAATTCGAATTCCTTTTTTNNTATCATAAGTGCTGATAATAATTCAGCAGATGTTGCTGGCTCAGCTATCCAAGCATTCTTATCTTTGTCCTTTTTAAGCTTTATAGTAACAGTCTTTTCATCATCAGCTAATATGCCTTCAGCAAAAGCATCTCCTGTTATTTTAAGTGATGTTGCTATAGCTTGATCCTGTGATTTTGCTAAATCTGGATTTTTAGTTAATTCTTCTTGAAGCTGAGATTGAACCTTATCCATTATCTTCTTAAGATCGAATCCCTTTATCTTTACATCAACAGTAGCAGTATCTCCCTCTTCTGA
>DPOH01000191.1:0-5282 GCA_003539755.1 Clostridium sp. | reverse complement strand
TTATTAAATTCATCTTCTGTAATCCCTATCTTGCTTATGTCTTTCTTATCCCCCTTAAAAACCATGTCAAGATAAACCTTTGTACTTTCTGCTGGAGTTGCCTTTGTACCACAGCCTGAAAATACAGTAATCATCATTGCAGTAACTAACATTACTGAAAGCATTTTCTTTAAAGTCTTCATTATTTTCCCCCTGTTTTTCACATTTTCTTCTTTGTTATGTTATCTTGTTTTTCCATAAAATTCAAACAGAGGATTGTTCATTTATTAAAATAAAGTCTTTCTCTCTTTAATTTTCTGTATTTATCTTCTTTATTTGTAATTATTTTGAATGCAGGTTGCTTTTATTTCTTTTTTACAGGAATCCATATCTCACAGTAATAGTTTTCGTCCTTGGAGCCACATGCATAATCACAAGGGTCACTGTACATTTCCACATTATATCCAGCTGCTATTTCATAATCCCTACAGTTTGGAAGCCACTCAGAAAAAATCTTTGTATTAACATCCTGAAGCGCTTTTGGAAGTGGACCTCTGCTAGGAAATACAGCCCATGTATGCTTTGGAATTACTTTTGTCACAAATCCTTCAGGTAAATCCTTCTCTGGTTTATAGTCATCTGCAATCATATATTCAAATTCATCAGAAGACATACTTTCATCAATGCTTATTCCATACATTCCACAGATTACCTTTCCCTTACCTGTAGCATAATGTTCATCCCAGAACTTAGGGACTTCTACATATCCACTTTCATTTTTAAACTTTTTCAATGCTCCAACAACAGTAAATGTTTCCTTTTCAACTATTTTATAATCCATAATATAACCACCTTCCAGTGTAAATTTTATTTTAAGAGGTGCAAATGACTTTATTACTGCCTCCCCTTTTCTAACAGCAGTAGGTGTAGCACCATGGAATCTTGCAAATGCCTTGGTAAAGCTGTCTGGAGAATCATAACCATACTTAAGTGCAATATCAATAATCTTGTTATCTGTTGCAACAAGCTCACTGCCAGCAAGGGCAAGTCTCCTCCTTCTTATATACTCCCCAACTGTAAATCCACAGAGCATTGAAAATCCCTTCTGAAAATAAAAAGGTGATATATACGAATTTTCTGCAATCTCAGAAATAGTCATCTCCCTTGTAAGATTATCCTCAATATACTTAATAGCATCACCAATACGTTCAACCCATTCCATGGTGTTCATCTCCTCTCTGTACTTCTACTTTATCATCTTCCAAAATCTTCATCCCGACTTTTAGTGTTATAATCTGTCCAGTATGATTAATGATTTACAGAAGGATAATGTTTAAGAAAATCTTCTTTATCTTTATAAATATTAGGAATGTCCATCCTTCTACAATACTCTGGATAACTGTCGCATATTTCGTCTATCATCCAGTCAAAGCTCTTTGAAAAAATACTAATTATATACAAAAAAGCGCTTCACATATTAGTATGAAACGCCTTTGCTCCTATGTAATAATTAAATTTTAATTTAATAGCCTTAGATATTGTTTTTTAAACATCATTGTTATCTATAAATTAATGATACATTATTTGTAAATTTTTTGCAATGTTAAATTGTATTTTTTTACAAAAACAGTATTGAAATAAAAATATATTTACTTTTTTCATCAATATGCCTATTTTAATAGTCAGCTCATATTAGTAAGACTCTGATTATCATGAGCTTTCTTAAGAATTCTCTTAATATGTATATAAATTTATCTTCATTTATACTTACTTATAATTATTAAAATCAACAACCATATCTTTATACTGCTCTGTATCTAAATAAAAATATATAATGTTATCTATCTAACTAAGGGTTACACTTTTTACAAGGCACATAACCGTCTGATATTAATTCATCTCTAGAACCATTGTAATCTTCCCTGTTAGCTTCACTTATTTTCTTAGCATCAGCACAAGATGGTTTATGAAATTTATGTGTATCTGTGTTTAAAACATAAGCTTCTTTACTACTAGATTGAGTTGTGCTAGTAGATGTTTGTTTATTAGTTGATGAAGTATTCTTATTGCTACTAGAACTATTATTCTTGTTGTTACCAGAGCTGTTGTTGCTAGTAGAATTACTATTTTTACTACTATTACTACCACTACTAGAATTAGAAGTTCCGCTTTGTCCAGTTGCTGTTAAATGACTATCCCCATTAGCATAATCTATAGTTATACCTGGCTGATTATTGTATGCATATATATTGAAGCAAATTCCTTTTCCTTTATCTTCAACTGATTTTGCTTCCATCTGAACACCAGATGCTACTAAATTATTACCTTCAAATACAGGTGTAACTCTGTACAATACATGGTTGCCAGTTTCTTTTATATAGTCAGCCACCATATTTTCAAAAGGCAGCATTCCATCAACATTTAAATAACGAGTTCCTGTTATTAAATTTTTTTCATTAGCATTTTCAGCTGTAAGCTGGAAACCAATAAGATGGCATCTATTATAAAGTGATTTTCCATCTACATTATCATACTTAATAGAGTGCCATCCAGATGGTTTAACAGATGAAATATCTCCTCTTTTTTCAGTAGGCATCAAGTCTTTTCCTATATTAGCATAAGCAACACCACATCTTCCTAAACTATCAAGATCACTATATGTTTCAAAAGATTTAGTAGTGTAATCCTTATCTGTAAAATATGGTTCATTATTATTTATTGTAATATATGCTTTATCTGAAAAAGCAGGTATACTTGCTAAATCAATCTTCTGAGTACTACTAACTCCCTTTGTAGTTTCAACCTGAGATTGTGTACTATTACCAGTATTACTTTGAGGCTGGCTACATCCCACTAAAGAAAATAAGCACAGGGCTGGAATTAATAATTTTATTTTTTTATACAATTGTGATTTTATCATTCGTGTAAATCTCCTCCGTTATAATGTCATGTGAAAAACCTTCAAATTCACTTGTAAAATCTTGCTTCCATCCATCATTAACATTTATATCAAATTTAAAATCTGATGGATAATTTCGATTCCATTTATATAAAATAAGCTTCTCTATATTGCCAATATAAGCAGACAAAGAAACATTCTCCACAAAGCAATAATCTTTCTCTGAAGCTTTATTTAAAAAATCTTCATCCACAACAATATTATCAATATCAGTTTCCTCAGAAAATTGCTCATAAGAATATGAATTCATATATAAAGTAGAATCCTTAGTTAATTTTAATATGTGTTTTCTTAAATTACGATCCTGGCTTTGCCTTCTGTTGTTAAACATCATTCCATTATCATTATCAAGACAAACTATAGCAATCATATTTACTCTCCTCCTCAAAATTACTAATTAATTATAGCAGATTATCTATATTAAATATTACTCTCTCTTTAGAAATTTTACTTGTAATATTTGCACATTCCTTAAACCCTTGACATAACTGGAGTTTAACATTTTAACTTTATAGTATCTGCCTAATTCATTAACAACATTTTTTTAAAACAGATATTAAAGCCTCCAAATGATACCTTCTTAATAAAGTATCGTTTATTTTCTTGACAGTACCATCATGAGTATAAAAATTCATTTATTCTTCAATCTATCTTATCACTCAATGAAAACGTTAAAAAATTATGGTATAATTCTATTTGAAGATAACTTTTAAAAATATAAGTATATGGAGATAAATACTTTGAAAAATCAATATAATAAAACAATTGTAGCCTGCTTTATTGGTTATATTGTACAAGCAATTATAAATAATTTTTTACCTCTATTATTCCTGACATTTGAAAGGTCATATAAAATTCCTTTAGCTCAGATAACATTACTTGTAACTATTAATTTTGGAGTACAGCTTCTTGTAGACCTGATTTCCATAGGTTTTATTGATAAAATTGGATATCGTGCATCCATGGTGATCGCTCATATTTTTTCAGCAGCAGGACTTGTACTTCTCACTATCCTGCCAGAAGTAATTCCTCAACCATTTGTTGGAATATTGACTTCAGTAGTAATTTATGCTATTGGAGGCGGCTTGTTAGAGGTATTAGTAAGTCCAGTAGTTGAGTCATGTCCATCGAATAATAAAGAAAAAGCCATGAGTATGCTGCATTCCTTTTACTGCTGGGGACATGTAGGTGTTGTGGCGCTATCTACATTATTTTTCTACATCTTTGATATCAGTAATTGGAAGATACTTGCGATTATATGGGCAGTAATTCCACTATGTAATGCATATATTTTCACAAAAGTTCCTATGGCATCTTTACTTCCAGGAGGAGAATCTGGTCTTAAGATTAAAGATTTATTTGGAATGAAGCTCTTCTGGATGCTGCTTATTATGATGGTATGTGCAGGCGCTAGTGAACAAGCAGTCAGCCAATGGGCTTCTACTTTTGCAGAACAAGGACTTGGACTTGCAAAATCAGTTGGTGATTTAGCTGGACCAATGGCTTTTGCAACTATGATGGGAATTTCAAGAGCATTCTATGGAAAGTATGGAGACTATATTGATTTAGATAAATTCATGATTTTCAGTAGTATTCTATGTATTGCATCTTATATTGGAATTTCACTAATACCTATACCTAAAGTTAGTCTCATAGCATGTGCAGTTTGTGGCTTATCTGTTGGAATTATGTGGCCTGGAACATTCAGCAAAGCTGCAGCAGCATTATCAAAAGGTGGAACTGCAATGTTTGCACTTCTTGCCCTTGGTGGTGATATTGGATGTTCAGCAGGTCCAACTTTAGTTGGCATGATATCTAGCAGTCAAAATGATAACTTAAAAATAGGAATTCTTGCTGCTATTATATTCCCTATTATTTTATTATTAGGAATACTATTTGTAAGAAATTCAAAATAACTAATTAAGAAGGAATATTCAAAGCTTTTTCTGCTTTAAATATTCCTTTTCTTTACATGGTATAAACTTAATCAAGATAAGAGAAAAAGCATATTTTCAGGAATTGACAGGAACACAGTCATGACCATGCAGTAAATTCTGCAAAAATATTCAATGAGTGCAATCCATATCTTGTTGGAACTGGTGGACTTACACTTTTCCCAGGAACACCACTACTAGAAGAAGCAGAAAAAGGAGAATTCACTCCACTTAATGAAAAAGAAATGCTTATTGAACTTAGAACATTTATTGAAAACTTAGAAGTTGATGCACCTTTTATTACACATCATACAGTTAGTACAAATCTTTCTGGTCTAAACTTAAAGAAAGATAAAGAATTAATTCTACAAAAACTTACTGATGAAATAGATAATATAGATGAATTTAGA
>DPOH01000067.1 GCA_003539755.1 Clostridium sp. | reverse complement strand
ATTTACTTTAATAACATCATTGAAAGTTAAGTTAGATATATCTTCAGCAACATTACTCATTTCAATAATAGGTTTTGTGATTATTATTGAAAAGAATAATACAAATATGGAACCAGCAATAAATAGAACTAATCCCGAAATTATATAAAATTGATTAGCAATTTTAACACTATCCTGTATACTTCTAACATACTTAATTAAAATGAGTGAATTACCATCATCAAGGTTTACAGTATACATTAATTTTGTATCATCATCATTAGTCTTATCTTTTTCTATATATTTTACGTCTCTTTTTGATGCGCCATGTTTATCTTCATAGTTATTTTGAGTAATATTGGGAATGTATTTTTTTGATTTTGAAGATTTTACATCCATAGAGCTATATATTACACTTGAATTACTATCTAAAATAAATATGCTTGTTCCATGTGAATGGGCTTCAGTAAAAATATAATTTTCTATATTTTCATTATCAGATAGATACTGTTCCTTAATTTCATTAGCTTCATGAATAAGAAATTCTTTATTCTTACTTATATAATATGGTTGTAAAAATAGTGAATTTAGAAGCACACCTCCTAGTGTTAAGCATAATATGAGCAGCATGAATATAATTAAGAATTTGCTTCGAATTTTCATATTAACATCCCTCTATCATATAACCAGTACCACGTACTGTTTTTATATATTTTCCCTCAGATGAAAGCTTTGCTCTAAGTGTTTTTATATGTGTATCGATAGTTCGTGGATCACCATCAAAATCGTATCCCCATACATTATTAAGGATCATATCTCTTGTTAGTACTTTATTATTATTTTTTATAAGATAAATAAGGAGACTATATTCTTTTGGATTTAATTTGACTTCAGAATTGTTGCACAGTACCTTGTGACTATTTTGGTTGATTATTATATTTCCATATATAATTTCATTAGTAGAAGCTTTCTTGATTTTTTGGGCTATTTTATTAAGTCTTGCAATAAAGACTTCAAAACTGAAAGGTTTTGCTATATATTCATCTGCACCCTTATTAAGTCCTAGTACTTCATGTTGTTCATCACCTAGTGCAGTAAGCATGATTATAGGAACATCAGAGTGTTCTCGAATTTCTTTTAATACCTCCCATCCGTCATATATAGGCATCATTACATCTAGAATTACTATATCAATATCACTTGAATAAAAAAACTTATCAATAGCTTCTTGTCCATTAGAAGCTTCAACAGGAATGAATCCTTGACTTTCTACAATATCGCATACTAGATTTCTAAATATATTGTCATCTTCAGCTATAAGAATTTTTAAACTCATAATATTATTCCTTTCCTATAAGATTTGCACAAATTATAACATAGAAGCTTGTCAAATAAAAAACATTTTTAAGGAAATTAATTATTCTTGTCTATAAAATTTTCTGAATTCTCTTGGGGAGTAGCCTTTGTAATTTTTGAATACTCTATTGAATGTGGCTATACTTTTAAAACCTGATAAATATGCAACTTCAGTTATTGTATGAGAATTGTTTGATAAGAGCTGTTGAGCAAGGCGTATTCTTTGATTAGTTACATATTCTACAAATGAACAAGAGGTTACTTGTTTAAAGATTCTAGAAAAATAATATGAACTAAATCCGGTGTATGATGCTACATAATCTAAAGTTAAGTTGTGGCTGCAGTTATTATTTATGTAGCTACATGCAGAATTGATTTTCTTTATAGTTTCCATATTAATCGAGCTGATAGTAAGTGAATCTTTTGCATCAATTATATTTATATATTTTATAAAAAAAAGAAAACATTTATATAAGGAAATTATAATGCTGATTCCTTTATAGTAATCATTACTTTTATTATATTTTGCTATTTCATAAAGGGAGCTAGACATTTCTTCTGCTGTATTTTTAGATAAATTACCATTGATATGATGATGTTTTCTGAAGTTATTATAATGAGAAGCAAATTCAGGACGTTCATTTAATAATGAAGAAGAAAACTGAATGCCTAGGATATCTGGTCCTTCTCCACATACTATTTCATGAAGTTCGCCAGGCCATATAATTAGAATATCTCCTTTTTCAAGTTTGTATGTTATTTGATTAATGGTTACATACAAGAAAGAAGTATTGTCTTTATTGCCTTTAAACTGTTTTTTAAATGGTAAAGAAATAATTTCAATATAATTATGCCAATGCATATGAAAGTGAGTAGAGAAAGTTTCTATAACATTTACATATCCGTGAAAATATAAATTTTGAAAATTTGATATATCCTTCATAAATAATACCCTCCAGTGTTGCTAAACATTAGATGTTCATTACGAGTTTTAAGACAGTGAAACTTCTAATTTTAACCTAATATAATTCTATATTATGGAAAATGGAACCTTGTGTCAAATGACAAAAAATGAGAAGTTCTTGGCAAATACTAGTTAGTTTTTTTATAAGAGCATTTATATAATGAAATGGAAGGAAAAGTTAATTTGTTAATTGTATTAAAAGAATCAAATACATATAGCTGACGGAGGTGGTTTTATGGGAGAAAGTAGAATTACTGATATGACAGTGGGAAGTAGTACGAAACATATTATAAAATTCGCACTGCCTTTACTTTTTGGAAATTTGTTTCAACAGTTTTACAATCTTGTAGATTCAATAGTAGTTGGAAATTACGTTGGAGCTAATGCACTTGCAGCAGTAGGAGCATGTGGATCTTTAAACTTCTTATTCTTTTCATTAAGTGGAGGTATTTCAGGTGGTATCGGTATAATAGTAGCTCAGTATTTTGGATCAGGAAATAATAGTAAAGTAAAAGATACAATTGCAAATTCAATTTATGTATTAGGTACTGTATGTATAGTAGTTAGTGTAATAGGTATAATTTTTGCACCTGAAATTTTAGAATTATTATCTACACCAGAAGAAATAATACATGATTCTACATTGTATCTAAGGACAACCTGTGCTGGAATGATAGTAATAGCAGCATATAATGGAGTATCTTCAATTTTACGAGCACTTGGAGATTCAAAAACTCCTCTTATATTTCTAATTATTTCATGTATATTAAACATAGGATTAGATCTTGTTTTTGTAATTTACCTTAATGCAGGTGTATTGGGGGTAGCATTTGCTACAATTATTTCACAGACAATTTCAGCAGTAACAAGTACTATTTATGCAGTTAGAAATGTAGCATATTTTAAGATTTCCAAAGAAGAGATGAAACCTGACAGAGAGATTATAATGAATTCATTAAAAATAGGAACTCCTATAGCATTTCAAAGCTCACTTATTGCTATTTCATGTTTAGTTCTTCAAAGTGTAGTAAATAGTTTTGGAGCAACAGTAGTAGCAGCATTTACTGTAACATCTAGAGTTGAGCAGGTAGTAATGCAGCCATATGGTTCTTTATCAATGGCAGTAACTACATTTACAGGCCAGAACATGGGAGCAGGCAAGATTGAACGTGTAAAAAAAGGTCTATACAGTTCTACAATTATGATTTTATCATTCAGCTTATTGATGCTTCCAGTTGCATATATATTTGGAGAATCAATAATAAGAATATTCGTAAATGAATCTGATGTCATTGAAATGGGAGCTAAAGCATTAAGAATTACTAGTATATGCTATTTTCCATTAGGAATGATATTTATACCGAGGGCATTATTAAATGGAGCTGGTGATGCAAAATTCTCTATGATAAATGGAATAACAGAAGTACTGTGCAGAATAATATTTTCTAATATCTTTATTAAGATTGCATTTATTGGGCTATGGGGAATATGGATTACATCGGGAGCTACATGGACAGTTACAGCAATTGTATGTATTCTTCGTTATGCAAGTGGAGTATGGAAAACAAAAGCGATAGTATCAGCGGCAAATTGAAAAATTCCCCAACATGTTTGGGGAGTTTTTTTGTTAAAACTATATATTGGTTGATTTATTTGTCTATAATTTTAGAGAGTGATATATTTAAAAAAAGTGAATGTTTTTAGTAGAAGGAGATTTATTATGGAAAATAAAGAATTAAGTATAGATGAAGTAAGAATTATTTTAGATAAACAGAATAAATATTTTAATACTCAGATTACTAAGGATATAGATTTTAGAATAAATCAGCTTAAGAAATTAAAAGAGGGAATGAAAAAATATGAAGATAAGATTAATGAAGCACTTTACTTAGATTTAGGCAAGAATAAAAATGAATCATATATGACTGAAGTAGGGCTTGTATATAGTACAATAACTCATATTATTAAAAACTTAAAAAAATGGGCAAAGCCTGAAAGAAGAAAGACACCATTTTACTTAATGCCTTCTAGAAGTTTTATAATAAGTGAGCCATATGGTGCAGTTTTAGTAATATCACCATATAATTATCCAGTTGAACTTTTACTTGAACCACTTGCAGGAGCAATAGCAGCTGGAAATACTGTAATTCTTAAACCATCTGAAATTGCACCTAATGTTTCAAAGGTAATGAAGGAAATGATTAGTGAAACTTTTGAAGAAGAGTATATAGCATGTGTTGAAGGTGGAATTGAAACAAATACAGCTTTATTAAGTAATAAATTTGATTATATTTTCTTTACTGGAAGTCCAACAGTTGGAAAAGTTGTAATGGAGGCGGCTGCTAAAAATCTTACACCAGTTACTCTTGAACTTGGGGGGAAGAGTCCTGTTATTGTAGACGATAGTGCAAATATAAAAGAAGCAGCCAAAAGAATAATATGGGGAAAGACATTAAATGCAGGTCAAACATGTGTTGCACCAGATTATTTAATGGTAAAGAAAAATGTAAAAGATCAGCTTGTTAATGAAATGAAAAATGCAATTTATGAGTTCTTTGGAGATAATATAGAAGAAAGTAATTCCTTTGGAAGAATAATAAATGATAAGCATTTTAATAGAATAAAAGGACTTATTGAAAAAGATAAGGAAGGAATTGTGTTTGGGGGAAGCTTTAATGAGGAAAAGAGGTATATAGAACCTACTATAATAGAGATTTCATCTTTAGATGCAGCAACTATGGGTGAAGAGATATTCGGACCAGTCCTTCCTGTTTTATGCTATGAGAATTTAGATGAAGCAATAAAAATAATAAAGAAATTAACAAAGCCTTTAGCATTGTATTTATTTACAACTCAAAAGGATGTAGAGCAAAAAGTATTGAGTGAAATTAGTTCTGGTGGTGTGTGCATAAATGATACTATTACACACCTTGCAAATAGCAATATACCATTTGGAGGAGTTGGAAATTCAGGCATGGGAAGTTATCATGGAAAAAATACATTTACAACTTTTTCGCATAAACGCTCAGTATTAAAGAAACCTTCAGGATTAGGCTTTGGTGGTTCAATTATGTATCCAGAATATACAGAAAAACAATTGAATTTAGTTAAAAAGATATTTAAATAGGATGTGTATATAATGAAATAAAAATAATAAAAAATAACAAAAGATAATAATGTAACAAACATACATCAGGAAATTTTCTGCTGAGTAGTTTTGGTTTATTTATTTAAATAATATTAATTCATATTGAAATATAAAATGCAATATTATTAATAAAATAGATATTATAATAAAAATATTTTATAAATGTGGATTTGCTTTTGAGAGAATGCTATAAAATATCCATAAAAAATATAAAAGTGGTATAATTAATAAATGAAGATTATATACATTATTAATGTTAGTCAATTTTTATATGGTAGAACTTATAAAGTGAAAATTTATAAGAAATAGGGTGATTGTATGGAAAAGAGAGAGGTATGGTCTTCGAGAATTACATTTATTCTAGCAGCAATAGGTTCAGCAGTTGGTCTTGGTAATGCATGGCGTTTTCCAGGTCTTGCAGCAAAATATGGAGGAGGAGCATTTCTACTTGCTTATGGAATTGCTATGTTTGTTCTAGGAATTCCAATGTTATCAATGGAAATTGCCATAGGAAGAAAAACTCGTCAGGGGGCCCCAGGTGCATTTAGGAGTATAAATAAAAAGACCGAATTTGTTGGCTGGGCAGCTACTACTAATGCATTTGCAATCCAGATATATTATGCAGTTGTATTTGCATGGGTAATAGCAATGGCTGCATTCAGCTTTAAATTTGCAGGAATGGTTGGAAATCCAAAAGCAGCAAGCTCCTTATTTGGAGAAATTACTAAGACTTCGTGGACTATTCAAGGTGCAGGAATTCCTTTAGCTATGGCTTTATGTCTTGCAGTAGCATGGTTACTTATTTATGCATGTATAAGAAAGGGTACTGTAAGTGTTGGAAAAGTAGCTAAATATACAGGACTTACTCTTCCTTTATTATTTTTAATTATTATGGCTATAAAAGGTATATCAATGCCAGGAGGAACTGATGGATTAGCTAAATTATTTCTACCAGATTTTGCAGTGATAAGTGCTAATGATTTATGGTCGAATTTAATTATTGATGCAATTGGTCAGGTATTTTACAGTCTTTCTATAATGATGGCAATAATGATTGCATATGGTTCTTATCTTAAGGAAGAAACTAATGTGGCAAAAGATGCAACAATAATAGCATTAGCTGATTTTGGTATAAGTGTCTTATCAGGAATTGTTATGTTTACTACTATGTATGGTGTTGGAATGACTACAAATGATATGTCTGCATCTGGAATAGCTACAGCATTTATTATTTTTCCACAGGCAATAGCTAATTTAACTAGTACTGGATGGATAAATGCTTTATTTGGAATGATATTTTACTTATGTCTTGCATCTCTTGCAGTTGATTCAGCATTTTCTATAGTAGAAGGTGTTTCAACAGCTATAGCAGATAGATTTAAGATGAACAGGAGAAAGGCTACAAAGAGAATATGTATAATTTCAGCATTCTTTTCAATAATATTTATAACTAATTCAGGAGTTGCATGGCTTGATATATTAGATAACTGGACCAATCAATATAATATGATTATAATAGGTGCTTTAGAATGTATTGTTGTAGGATGGGTATTTAAACCTTATAAAGTTTTATCTGAAGTAAATAGAAACACTAAAAGTTATAAGATACCTTCAGGATGGTTTATTGGATCAATTAAATTTATTGCACCAGGAGCTCTTATAGCATTTTGTATATGGAATTTTTATTCATTATTCGCAAATGGGGGAGTTTATGGGGCAGACTCAGGATATCCACTTTGGTCTAATATCTTAGCAGGATGGGCTGTTACAGTGTTAGTGTTTGTAAGTGGATTTATTGCAAAAGCTGTTATAAAATCAAGAACAGATAAAGGATTAATAGATGAAGGAACAGAATGGACAGATGAACAAGATATTAAAATAGGAAATGATATAAGTCAGAATATTTTATAGAATATAAATATTAGTTTATAGTAAAATCCCTTGAAAAAGTCTTTTATTGCCTTAATTTCAGGGGATTTTATAATATTAAAATATTGTTATGAGCAATAAGTTATTTTAAATATAATTTATTGTTTTGGAGATATATTGATAAGTAGGTGTAGTTGAGTGATAACTATTTTGTTATTACTTATTTAAATATTCTTTTTACAAAGTTATATAAACCATGTTTCCATACTGAAAATTCATGATTACCATCAATTGTGTACCAAAGATGATATATTTTCATCAAAAAGATTTGATTTATCCTTATCAGTAAAGAATATTGCAAAGGATATGACAGAAACAACTGTAAACTTTATTGGGCAGAAGATACATATTCCAAGTAGTAAGATTGAGCATATAAGCTAATTCTCAATGGATTTTATAATTTATTTTTTATTTGCCATATTTTCCAATATGAATATGATATAATATTTGAAAAGTAAAAATATTGAAATTGTAAGGACTATTATAAAATTATTAAGCTGTATTAGATGGACTTTTTTATGAAAAATATAAAAATGGGGTGGATATAAATTCAGGAACCAGATAAACTTGATAAGATGAAAGGTAAAAGTATAGATTTTAGCAAAGGATATACGTATCTGATGCAGTTTGCTGATGGAAACAGGATAGACATTCATCTTTCAAAGGATAATTCTTAAGTTAACTATTAACTTATTTTAATTAAATAAAGCTTGTAAAAGTAAATTATAAAGAAAGAAGGGGCTATTATGAAGAATATTGCATTAATGATTGTAGATATGCAGGAAGGTCTTGTTACAAATCATCCTTATAATGAAAGGAAGGTTTTAGAGAATATACAACAACTTCTTAAAGCTACAAGAAAAAATAATGTGGAAGTAGTATATG
>DPOH01000346.1 GCA_003539755.1 Clostridium sp. | reverse complement strand
CTCCTACTGTGAATATAAATTCTTTTCCACAATCTTTACATACAATAGTCTTATCTTCCATTTTACAATTCCTCCAAATACAAAGACTTAGTTAACTAATACTTTCCCATAAGGAGAAATCTTAATATAATTAAATCTTGTTTTCATATTTTTTCGTTCTTTAAGAACAATCTTAGTATATCACTAATTAAAAACAATTACAATACTTTATTTTCATTTTCTTAAGAATTTTCTGAAGATTCTTCATTTTATTTCTCTTTGTGATTTTCCTTCTGTTCTTTTTCCTGCTCTTCTACATTTCCTGCACTTTATTTATGAGTTAATCCTTCAAGATATTTATTAAGAGTACTTTGAAGGCTATCTCCAACCCCTACTATATTATAATTCTTCACATTAACCATTGCATACTGTTTTACTAGTCCATTTGAATCCTTTTTCATACCAGCACTTTCTGTTGCTCCAGCAGTTTTATACATTTTTGTTTGACCTGTTCTTGTATTAGCAACTTCTTTATATTATTCTACCAAATCAATCTTCTTAGCTGCTACAATATCTACTCCTGTATCTAATACATTCTTTATTATTACAGTTCCAACCTCAATAGGTGCTTTTACTATAACTTTATTAATTTCATCCATACACTTAAAATTTAATTCTTTTGGAATAGATCCATTTGTCTTTACTGGAACTACTGGAAGAGAACCATCTATTACTTTTACAGTTGATGTAATTACTCTTACAGGGTGAGTCATTTCATTAATTCCGTATTCTATACCTCTTTTACACTTATTTCCAGTAACTTTATTATTATCTATATCTACTTTTAAATGACACCCATTTGGGCAGCATATACAAATTAATTCTTTTTCCATACTACACAACTCCTATGTCTATATTTAAAATTTTACAGTTTTCAGTTAACTGCCTATTGCTCTTCTAATGAGATTGTGATATCTCCATCAATTTTATTAAGTATTGCTTTTGATAAAATTATCTTTTCCATTTCTGATGGTGCAAGATGTTGTCTCTTAAATTTAGCAATTTCTTCACCATTACATCTTACTACTAATGACTTATTATGATAAATATTATTTACTCTCATAAATATTATTAACTTATCATCTACTGCATCTATATTTAATCTTTGTGGTACAGTGTAATTTACATTAGCTCCATTAATTATATTTACATAATGATCTCTATTAAGTTCACCTTTAATATATTTTGCTGCACATTCACCAGCATGTTTAGATTCTTCAGTAACAAAATCTACAAGGTCATGTACATGAACTACATTACCACATGCAAATATACCTTCTGTTGATGTTTCCATACTTTCACTTACATTTAATCCATTTGTTCTTCTATCTGGCTTAAGTCCAGCATTATATGAAAGTTCATTTTCTGGAATAAGTCCTACTGATAATAATAATGTATCAACATCAAATTCAATTTCTGTACCTTTTATAGGACGTCTATTTTCATCAACTTTAGCTATAACTACCTTTTCAACTCTTTCTTTACCTACTATATCAACTACTGTATGTGATAAATATAGCGGAATATCATAATCATTTAAGCATTGAACTATATTTCTATTTAATCCATTAGAATAAGGGCATAATTCTACTACAGCCTTTACTTCAGCACCTTCAAGAGTCATTCTTCTTGCCATTATAAGACCTATATCACCTGATCCTAATATAAGAACTTTTTTACCTGGCATATATCCTTCTACATTTATATATCTTTGAGCAGCTCCTGCTGTAAATACTCCTGCTGGTCTATCTCCTGGAATATTTATAGCTCCTCTTGTTCTTTCTCTACATCCCATAGCTAATATTATGGCTTTAGTTTTTAATTCCATATAGCCTTCTTTACTATTAATTGCATGTACAGTTTTATCTTTTTCTATATCTAATACCATTGTATCTAATTTAACTTCAACCTTTGTATCATTTATCATTCTTATAAATCTATCTGCATACTCTGGTCCTGTAAGCTCTTCTTTAAAAGTATGAAGACCAAATCCATTATGGATACATTGATTTAATATTCCACCTAATTCCTTATCTCTTTCTATAATTAATATTTTCTTTATTCCTTTTTCATATGCTGCATAAGCTGCTGCTAGTCCAGCTGGACCTCCACCCACTACTATTAATTCATAACTATTCATATTCATATCTATATTTTATCAGTTAAAGCTGATTTTTAAGTTAAGCTATAATTAGTTTTGGGGAATAACTAAAAACCACTAAAATAACGTTGCCATTTGTGGCAGCAAGCGTTATATTTAATTAATATTCACTTTTAATTTTTCTGAAAGAAAAATCCCCTCAAACTTTCCACTCTCAACTTTCCACTCTCAACTGTAACCAACTTCCTCCCTTCTACTGCTTCGTATTAACCTTGTCTTCTTTCTTACTTTGTTTTTCCAAATAATATATAAGATCCATTCTTTTCAAGTACCACATCATCAAGAGGAATATTATATTCTCTTGCTATAATTTCTTGAACTCTTGGTCCGCAGAAACCACCTTGGCATCTTCCCATTCCTGGTCTACATCTTCTCTTTACTCCATCAAGAGAAAGAACTCCAAAACTTCTGTGAATTGCATCTACTATTTCTCCTTCTGTTATACTTTCACATCTACATATTATTCTTCCATATTGAGGATTTTTCTTTATTAATTCTGCTTTTTCACTATTTGATAATTCCATAAAATTAATTTGTTCTCTTTTTCCATTAAATTCAGGATTTTTTTCTAATTTACATCCTGCATTTTTAAGAATATCAACAACACCTTCTGCAATAGCTGGTGCTGAAGATAATCCAGGAGATTTCATTCCAGCCACATCTATAAATCCCTTGACTTTATCATTTTCTTCTACTATAAAATCACCTGTGCTAGGTTCTGCTCTAAGACCTGCAAAGTTTCTAATAGTATCTCTAAAATTAACTTTATCAGTAGTTCTAAGTGAAGCTTGCCTTACTGCATTTAAGCCATCTCCTGTAGTTCCTAAATCCTCTCTATCTTCAACATCAATGGCATCTGGTCCTACAAGAAGATTTCCGTGTACTGTTGGAGTTACTAGAACTCCTTTACCCATTTTAGATGGACATTGGAATATTGTATGGCTTACTACTCCCCCTTGACCTTTATCAAGTACAAAATATTCACCACTTCTTGGATTTATTTTAAAACTTTCTTCGCAAATCATATTATGAACTTTATCTGCATAAACACCTGCTGCATTTATTAAAAATCTACTTTCAACAACTTCACCATCTTTTAAAGTTATCTTGAAGTTATCATCTTTTTCGATTTTAACTACTTCCTTATTAAGTTTTATTTCTCCACCATTTTGTACTCCATTTTCAGCTAAGGCAATTGTAAATTCAAATGGTCCTACTATACCTCCAGTTGGTACAAGTAATGCTCCTACTACTTCTTTATTTAAATTTGGTTCTAATTCTAAAACTTCGTCTTTATTTAAAATCTTTAAACCTTTAACTCCATTTTCATTTCCATTCTCATATAATTCACTTATTGTTTTCATGTCTTCATTATTAAAGCCAATTATAAGAGATCCATTATTTTTATAAGGGACACTTAATTCTTTGCAAAGATCTTCAAACATCTCACTGCCTCTTACATTATATTTTGCCATAAGTGTTCCATGTTTTGGATCATAACCAGCATGTACTATAGCTGAGTTTGCTTTACTAGTACCCATAGATACATCTTTTTCTTTTTCTAATATAACTACTTTCAAATTATATTTAGTTAACTCTCTGAATATAGAAGTTCCTATTACCCCTGCTCCAATTATTGCTACATCATACATATTGTTTCCTCCTTTTATACGAAAAAAAGTCAAGCAAAACTAACTCATATAAATATATGTAATATATTTATATGTTAGTATATGCTTGACTCTAAATCTCTTAAGCACTTGTATTTAATTAATTTTAAGTTTATACGTTTTGTAAATGTATTTTCTATATCTTATATTATCATGTAAAGGTATACTTGTCAACATTATTACTTTAAATACCTAAACGTAATAATATTAAACACTAATATAAAACTTATAATTTAACTATTCTTCTTCCCATCCCTTTGTTCTTGAAACAGCTTTCTTCCATCCTTTGTAGAACTTTTCTTTTTGCTCCTCTTCTATTGATGGTTCATAATGTTGCCCAATCTCCCATTTTTGAGCAATCTCTTCTTTAGACTTCCAGAATCCCACTGCAAGTCCTGCTAAGTATGCAGCACCTAAAGCTGAAGTTTCAGTAATAATAGGTCTTACTACTTTAATTCCTGTAATATCTGCCTGAAACTGCATCATTAAATCATTTCTACTTGCTCCACCATCTACTTTTATACTTTTAATTTCACATCCTGAATCTTCTATCATTGCCTCAATTAAATCTCTTGATTGATAAGCAACTGATTCAAGAGCTGCTCTAATTATATGATTTTTATTAGTACCTCTAGTAAGACCAAATATAGCTCCTCTAGCATACATATCCCAATATGGTGCTCCAAGTCCAGTAAATGCTGGCACTATATATACACCTCCATTATCTTCTACCTTTCTAGCAAAATAATCTGTATCTGCAGAGTCATTAACTAATTTAAGTTCGTCTCTAATCCATTGAACTATTGCTCCTCCTACGAATACTGAACCTTCTAGTGCATATTCTATCTTATTATCTATACCTATTGCTATAGTAGTAACTAATCCATTTTTACTATTAATTATTTTATTTCCTGTATTCATTAACAAGAAACATCCAGTTCCATAAGTATTCTTAACGCTTCCTGCTTCAAAACATGTCTGTCCAAATAAAGCACTCTGTTGGTCTCCTGCTATACCAGCTATAGGAACTCTTATTCCACCAGTACCTCCAAGATTAGTATGTCCATATACTTCCGAAGAATTCTTCACTTCTGGAAGTATAGCTTTTGGAATTTGAAGCTTTTCAAGGATTTTATCATCCCATTTTAATTCCTTTATATTGAATAACATAGTTCTAGAAGCATTAGTATAATCAGTTACATGAACTTTTCCATTAGTAAGTTTCCAAACAAGCCATGTATCTACTGTACCAAATAAAACTTCACCCTTTTCAGCTTTTTCACGCACTCCATCAACATTATCTAAAATCCACTTAATCTTAGTAGCTGAAAAATAAGCATCTAATAAAAGTCCTGTGTTTTCCTTTACATATTCCGCAAACTCTTTATCCTTCTTTAATTCTTCTACAATAGGAGCAGTTCTTCTACACTGCCATACTATTGCATTATAAACAGGTTCTCCTGTATTCTTGTCCCACATAATAGTTGTTTCTCTTTGATTAGTAATACCTATTGCAGCAATGTTTTCTTGTGTAATATTTGCTTTAGCCATTACTTCTTGTAAAACACCGTATTGACTTGACCATATTTCTAATGGATTATGTTCTACCCACCCTTGCTTAGGGTATAATTGTGTATACTCTTTTTGACATATATCCATTATATTTTGATCTTTATCAAAAATTATTGCTCTTGAACTTGTAGTTCCTTGATCTAATGCTATAATATACTTTTTCATAATAAACACATCCTTTAAATCACTTAACATTATCCTTTATATTAACAACCTTTTATAAGATTAAAGTATAAATTACTGCCCCTATAACTCCTCCAAGAATTGTAGCCACTACTGGCACCCATGCATACCCCCAATCAGAAGTGCCTTTACCTGGAATAGGTAAAACTGCATGAGCTATTCTCGGTGCTAAATCTCTAGCTGGATTAATAGCATACCCAGTAGATCCACCTAAACATAAACCAATTACCCATATTACAAGACCTACAAATAATGTTCCCATACCATTAGTTAAATTCTGCTCTCCTATTCCTAGAATAGCAAACACTAAAATAAATGTACCTATAAATTCACTTAAAAAGTTAATAGGTATATGCCTTATTGCTGGCACTGTACAAAATACTCCAAGTTTATCATCTGCATTATGTGATGCTTTAAAATGATCATAGTATTGAATATAAACCAATACTGCTCCGAGAAAACCTCCTATCAACTGTCCTGCAATATAAATAGGAACCTGTCCCCAAGAGATTTTACCTATAACGGCAAAAGCAATAGTAAGTGCAGGATTAAAATGAGCTCCACTATATACGCCAAATATAAGTGCTGGTATTGCAACAGCTAAAGCCCATCCTGTTGTTATTACAATCCACCCAGAACCATATCCTTTTGTTTTTTTCAAAACAACGTTAGCTACAACACCATCACCAAACAAAATGAGTAACATAGTCCCAATTAATTCAGCTAAAAAAATACTCATAAACCATATCTCCTTATACATTATATTAGAATTTTTATATAAAAAATCAGGCTAACAACAATAGTATATATTGCATAAAACTATTATTGTTTGCGCCTGACTCTAATTCTCTGCTGCACATACAAATTCGTTATATATTAAATTTTTAACTTAGTATTTCATAAACTATATTTTATACATAGATAATATATAGTTGACTCGATACTTTTTTATATGCTCCAGTTTTCTTTCTTAGATGTTGATACACACGATGCACCAGCACTAAGGGCTTGTATAACTTCTTCTTTGTTTTCAATTAACCCACCTGCAATAATAGGTTTTGTTGAAAATGAAGATAGGTTATTTATAACTTTAGGCATTACTCCTGGTAATACTTCAATAGCATCGCTTTCTTCTAAAATATGTTTTTTTACATTTTCAAAAGATATACTATCATATACAAAAACTCTTTGAATAGCCAATAATTCAGAATTTTTTGCACTCTTTATCATTTGAGGCTTAGTACTTATAATCCCATTAAATTTTGTTTCAGATTTAAGAAATTTTATAACGACTTCTTTATTACTCAGCCCTTCAACTAAGTCAATATGAAGTATTCCAATTTTTCCACTTTCATAAATCATATCTCCCAATTCTTTAATATTCATTAAGTCTCCAAATAACACAAAAATAATTCCTACATTTGATTTCAAGGCCTGCTTTAATTGTTCTGTATCTTTTACTGCTGCTATTACTGGATTTTCTTCTAACAAATCATTCATATTCATTACTGCCTTCCTATGTAAACATTTTCTCAATACATTATTACATATGTAATAATG
>DPOH01000337.1 GCA_003539755.1 Clostridium sp. | reverse complement strand
CAATTATAGTTTAATCTAAATATATATAATAATACAAACTTTCAATTAATATCTGATTATTTATTAACTGCAATTGCCTATATAAATATATAAATTACTAAAGAGTTACTCCTTTTTTAAAGATAGCAATTTCTTTAAAATTATTTTTTTCATTATTTACTTTTTCACCACTTGCTACTCTGATTACATATTTCACTAATTCATTAGTTAACTCATTCATATCTTTATCTTCAATTAAAGCACCAGCATTAAAATCCATCCAATGTGGTTTTAATTTATATAAAGGTGAATTTGTAGCAATTTTTATTGTTGGAACAAATGTACCAAATGGTGTTCCTCTACCTGTTGTAAATAAAACCATATGACATCCTGCACCAGCCAAAGCAGATGCTGCAACCAAATCATTTCCTGGTCCACTTAGAAGATTTAATCCATTATGCTTTAGTGTTTCACCATATTTAAGTACATCAACAACAGTAGCATTACCTGATTTTTGAGTACATCCAAGTGATTTATCTTCTAATGTAGTTATTCCACCTGCTTTATTTCCTGGAGATGGATTTTCATATATAGGTTGATCATATGACATAAAATATTCCTTAAAATCATTTATTAAATGTACAACCTTATCAAATGTTTTATCATCCTTAGCTCTATTCATCAATATAGTTTCTGCTCCAAACATTTCTGGAACTTCTGTTAAAACTGTAGTACCACCTTGGGCCACTAAAAAATCAGAAAAACTACCTACTAATGGATTTGCAGTTATTCCTGATAATCCATCAGATCCACCACACTTTAACCCTACTTTTAGCTTCGATAAAGGAAGTGATACTCTTTTGTCTTTTTTCATATTTTCATATAATTCTTTTAGTATCTTAACGCCTTCTTCAATTTCATCTGGAACTTCCTGAGATACTAAAAATTTAATTCTCTTATGGTCATATTCACCTAAAGATTCCTTAAAAGCAGGCATAGCATTATTTTCGCATCCAAGTCCAAGCACAAGTACTCCTCCTGCATTTGGATGTTTAGCTAAATTTCCAAGCATTGTTCTAGTATTAGCATGGTCTTCACCTAATTGCGAACATCCATAATTATGTTTGAATGCTTCAATTCCATCTAAACCTTCTGGCTTTACTTCTTCCTTAAATCTTTCAATTATTTTATCGGCAATACCATTTACACATCCAACGGTAGGTACTATCCATAACTCATTTCTTATGCCGACTCTTCCATCTTCTCTTTCATATCCTTCAAAAGTTAAATTCTCTTGAGGAATGTTTAATTCATGAAGAGATTGATTAAATTCATACTCTTTTATTCCATTTAAATTAGTCTTAATATTATGAGTATGAACCCATTCTCCTTCATTGATATCCTTGATTGCATGTCCTATTGGATATCCATATTTAATTATATTTTCACTATTTTTTATTGAATTTAATGCAATTTTATGGCCTCTTTTAATATCTTCTTTTACTGTTATAGTTTTACCATCTACATCTATATTAGTACCTTTTTCAATATCTTTAAGAGCTACAACAACATTGTCCTTCACATTAATCTTTAAAAATTCTTTCATTATCTTCAACCTACTTTTACAAATCTATCATTATAATATAAAAAATTTTAATCTAGATTTTATTTTATTTGTTTTATAGCTCCTTAAACATGTAAGGAGCTATCATTTTTATTGTATATAAATTTTAAATTATGAGGCTATTCTATAAAACTTCCTTAACAGCTTCTTTCATTCCTACTGATTCTATTAAAATTAAATCCTTAGTTACTGCTTCTGTTAAACCTTCTATAGTATTTAAATCCATTCCCCAGTTCTTTTCATATGCAAGTACTGAAGTAACTATATGTTTTAATCCTTCATCAGTTCCATCAAAACTTCCCCAAAGGTTCTTAAATAATTCTAAGTTTTCAGGATCATCAGCAAGTTTAATATCTTCAGATCCTCTCTTACCTTTGTAGAATTCAATTAATGCTGCTAATGAGAATACTAATTTCTTAGGAAGTTCTCCTTTTCTCTTAACATATTCAGTTAAGCTTGGTAAATCTCTAGTTTTGAATTTAGACATTGAATTTAATGCAATACTCATTAAGTAATGCTTTACAAATGGATTTTGGAATCTTTCGATTACTGCATCTGCAAATTCAACTAGTTCTTCATGAGGTAAATCTAATGTTGGTATAATTTCTTCATAAGCTACATCATGAATAAATTTTCCAACAACTTCATGATCAACAGCTTCCCCAACTGTGTCTAATCCATATAGATATGCTACTGGAACCATAGCTGTATGAGAACCATTTAAGATTCTAACCTTTCTAGTTCTATAAGGAGTCATATCATCTACAACTTTTACATTTAATCCAGCCTTTTCTACTGGTAATTCATTTTTAATCCATTGTGGTCCTTCAATAACCCATAGGTGGAATATTTCACCTACATCTACTAAATTATCATCATAACCTAGTTCTTTTCTTACTTCATCTATTGTATCTCTTGGATAACCTGGAACTATTCTATCTACTAAACTACAACAGAATGTATTGCTTTCATTTAACCAGTCAACAAATTCTTTTTCTAAATTCCAAATTTCAGCATATTTTAATACAATTTGTTTTAACTTTTCACCATTTCTATCAATAAGCTCGCATGGAATAATTATAAATCCTTTATCTGCTGCACCATTGAAATATTTAAATCTGTGATATAAAAGAGCTGTTAATTTTGCAGGAAAGCTCTTTTGGCATCCGCCTTCTAATTTATCATTTTCATCAAATGCAATCCCTGCTTCTGTTGTATTAGAAACTATAAATCTAACACTTGGAATCTCAGCTAAAGATAAATATTCATTGTAATCTCTATATGGATTAATACCTTTATCGATTACATCTATAACTTCATGAGTCTTAACTGCTTTACCATTTTGCATACCTTGTAAATATAAAGTGTAAAGTCCATCTTGGTCATTAAGCATGTCTACTAATCCACCTTCTAATGGTTGAACTACTGCCACACTTCCATTAAAATCTGCTTCTTTGTTCATTTTATCTATTTGCCAATCAACAAAAGCTCTTAAAAAGTTTCCTTCTCCAAATTGAATTACTTTAACTGGATAAGTTTTAAATTCTTTATATGATTCCTTATTAAGTTTCACTATATATCCCTCCAAAAAACTTTTATCTAATTGCATATTTTGTTCAATACACATTTCATAATACAGTCAAACATTTTATAATAAAAAACTATATTATCAAATATTTATTGATTGCAGAACATGTTAATATTCTTTTGAAAATAGATATCTTTTTATATACATGATTAATATTCAAATTTTAGAGATAGAACACTTTTACACGAATACAAAATTTAATATCTATTTTCAAATATATTGTTAAGCTTTAAAATATCAATTTAAACTAATTATTAAAAATTATCTATCTATACCTTTTTTCTTTCCAATAAACTCCATTAACTGATCACGAGTAGGATATCCAGTCATATCACCATTTGCAAGTGTGGCCATTGCTCCTACTCCATTGGCATACTTACCAATTTCATTTAATTGAAGTTCTTCTAAAAATCCAGCCAAAAATCCAGCTGCAAATCCATCTCCTGCGCCAACAGTATCTCGTAATATATCAGATACATTATATCCACTACATAAAACAGATTCTGTTTTGTTCTTAATATAACATCCATTAGCACCTAATTTTATTGCTACTATTTTTGCTTCCTTATTTAAGAAGTAATCAGCAATTTCATCTTTATCAGTTAATCCTAAGAGAAGTTCAGCTTCATCTAAACCTGGCATAACAATGTCTGCCATTTCAGCAATCTTAACTAAGACCTCTCTTGCTTCATCTATTGTCCATAATTTTAATCTTATATTAGGATCAAAAGATACTAAAACGCCATTATTTTTAGCAATATCAATCGCCCTAAATACTGCTTGCCTTGCACTTTCCGAAATAGCAGGTGTTATTCCTGTCAAATGAAGTATTTTTGCGCTTTTTATATATTCTTCATCTATATCCTCACAAGAAAGTGTACTCGCTGCAGAACCTTTTCTATAGTAATAAACATTCGGATTGCTTCTTTGATAATATTCTTTGAATATTATTCCAGTACTATGTTGACTATCTAATATTACTCTAGATGTATCAACACCTTCAGCTCTTATTACATTTTGAACATTTCTACCAAATTCATCATCTGAAAGTTTCGAAAACCAACCTGCAGAATGATTAAGTTTCGCAAGTGCAGTAGCAACATTAGATTCTGCTCCCCCTATTGATTTCTCAAAGGTATTAACATATCTTAATGGTCCAGAATTTTGTGGGCTGAATACAACCATTGATTCTCCAAATGTTACAACTTCCATACTATTTTATCCCCTTAGCTTCTCTATATGCTTCCATAAATCTTTCTGCTTCTTTTTGAACAGCATCATAATCTCCAGTTGCAGCTCCTTTAGTTAAGCTTCCACCTGTTCCTACAACTACAGCTCCAGCTTTAATCCAGTCTTTTAAGTTTTCTACTGTTACTCCACCAGTTGGCATGAAATCTCCTTGTGGAAGAGGTCCTTTAAATGATTTTATAACTGATGGTCCATAAAGATTAGCTGGGAATACCTTAACAACATCTACTCCATATTCCATAGCAGTTATTGCATCTCTAACAGTCATAACTCCTGGCATTACACAAACTTTATATCTGTTACAAAGTTTTAATGTATCTATGTCTAAGCTTGGACTAACTATAAATTGTGCTCCAGCTAAGATACAAGCTCTAGCAGTTTCAGTATCTAAAACAGTACCTGCTCCTACGATAATATCTGTATCTTTATATTTATCAGCAACTTCTTTTAGAAATTCAACAGGATTTGGAACTGTCATAGTTAATTCTAAAACTTTAATTCCACCTTTAACTACTGCATCAACAATTTTTAATCCTTGTTCTTTAGAATCACCTCTTATTACGGCTACTACTCCACCATCTATAATTCCTTTTAATACTTCTTGCCTTTTCATATTTCACACCTCGCTACTTTATTTTAAATATTTATAATATATATTATTTCCAATCTAATTTTCACAGTTCTCAAAAATGTGATTAATAAAAAATATTGTTATGGTTAATATATAGATTTAACTCAATGTTTATCCAGATTTTAAGGATATTTCGGTTAACTTGAGAACTGTGATATTGCTAAATAAGATTGTACTTATTTACTCTTTTATAATCCAAAGTCAAAGTAATTCTTAGCATTATTATAACTAATATCTGAAACAATTTGTCCTAATGTTTCCATATCATCAGGTAATTCTCCATTATTAATCCATTCACCAATTACATTACATAATATTCTTCTGAAATATTCATGTCTTGTATATGATAAGAAACTTCTTGAATCAGTAAGCATACCAACAAATGTGCTAAGCATTCCTAAATTAGCTAATGATTTAATTTGTGCTTCCATTCCTAATTTGTGATCGTTGAACCACCAAGCAGATCCATGTTGAATCTTACCTCTAATTCCATCTCCTTGGAAGCATCCAATTAATGTTCCAATAACAGCATTGTCATTAGGATTTAAGCTATAAAGTATAGTTTTTGATAATGCTTTTTCTTCATTTAATGCATTTAATAAGTTTGATAATGGCACTGCTACTTCTTTATCATTTAATGAATCGAAACCAGTATCTGGTCCTAATTTATTATACATACTAGTATTGTTATCTCTTACACAATTCATATGGAATTGATTTACCCATCCTAAATCGTGATATAACTTTCCAAAGAATTTTAATAAATAAACTCTAATCTTATTTTCATCTTCAAATGAAACACTTCCATCTTTTAATAAGTTTGAGAATACTATTCTTAATTCTTCAATAGTTGCTTCTCCTCTTGGAACAAAGTCTAAAGCATTATCAGCAACTCTGCATCCAACACTATGGAAGAATTCAACTCTTGATTTTAATGCATCTAAATACTCATCAAATGTATTGATTTCTTTTCCTACAACTTTTTGTAATTTTTCAAACCATTCTTTAAAAGTATCTTTATTGATTCCTAAAGCTTTATCAGGTCTAAAAGCTGGTAAAACTTTTACATCAAAACTTGTATCTTCTTTTAATGCTAAATGATATTCTAATGAATCAACAGGATCATCAGTAGTACATATAACTTTAACATTTGATTTTTTAATTAATCCTCTTACTGAAAAATCATCTTGTGCAAGCATTTTGCTTGTTTTTTCCCATATTTCTGGAGCTGTTTTTTCATTTAAGGGTTCATCTATACCAAAAAATCTCTTTAATTCTAAGTGTGTCCAATGATATAGTGGATTTCCTATAGCTTGTGAAATTGTCTTTGCCCAAGCCATGAACTTTTCATAATCAGTTGCATCTCCTGTTATATACTTTTCATCTATTCCTATAGATCTCATTTGTCTCCATTTATAATGATCTCCATAAAGCCACACTTCTGTTATATTTTTAAATTTTTTATCATCTAATATTTCTTTTGGGTTAATATGACAGTGATAGTCTATTATAGGCATTTTTTCTGAATAATCATGATATAGTTTTTCAGAAAACGAATTTGTTAATAAAAAATTTTCATCCATAAATTTTTTCATTTTTCTAATCCTCTCCCACTTTTGTTCACGATAACAATGCGAGGTCGTTAACATTGTTATCGTGAACATTTTTATAATTAATTGTTATTCATTAACTGATTTAATTATAATATTATTTTAAAAATTCTGCAATACTTTTTGTTAACGTTAACAAATTTTTTTTTATGATAAATACTTTTAATCACATTTATACACTCTTTATTATGATAAAAAACTTATAGTTATTTATATAAAAAGAAAAAATACTAACTGTAGATGCTATTTTTGATTAATATTTTGATTAATATAATTAATATCAATAGAATGATTTTAATAATGCTAAGTTATAATCTTCTAAAAAAAGAGGCTTATCGCTAGTAGTTTGCTCCAACTAATGCGACAGCCTATTTTTATAATTTCTTAACTGACTTTCTTATTATTAAATTTGATTCTATATATATCTTATTATTTTTAACTGATTTATTTTTTATTATATTCAACAAATTAATTGCACCTATTTCACTCATCAACGAAGCATCTTTTCTAACACTACTAAGTGTTGGAGTCACATATTTACAAAAGTTCCTATCATCAAAGCCAATAATAGATACATCTTCTGGTACATTCAATCCACATTCAATTACTGCTTTCATTGCACCAACTGCAATATCATCATTTTCACAAAATACAGCTGTAGGTTTTTCTTTTAAACTTAAAAGTCTTTTCATATTTTCATATCCACTGTCAAGTGTATACTTACCATTCATAATATATTCTTCATTAATTTTTATATTATTATCATTTAATGCTTCTATATATCCTTTCTTTCTATATACACTTGATTCAAAATCATTATTACCTTGTATTAATGCGATTTTTTTATGATTACTTTTCACAAAATAATCAACTGCCTCATAAGCACCTTTAGTATCATTGAAAACTATATTTACTATATTATCTATATCTACAACTCTATTTATAACCACAAGAGATATATCCTTTTCAATAATTGATTTAATAAACTCATCATCCTTTTTACTTTGACTGACAACTATTATTCCATCAAAATTTTTTTTATCAACAGAATGAGAATATTTATCTATTCCTCTTATTACCAAGTTGTATTCTTTATCAATTATTTTATTAACTCCCTTTACTATTTCATGAAAGTAAGCATCAGATGTTCCTTCACTTATCGCTGATAAAAACAATCCAATAACATAAGATTTCAGAAGAAATAAACTCTTTGCATTATAATTAGCTACATAATTAAGTTCCTCTGCTAATGCTTTTATCTTTTTTTTTGTTTCTTCGTTAATATAAGGACTATTATTTAATGCTCTTGAAACTGTTGTATGAGAAACATTAGCCAGTTTGGCAATATCCTTTATAGTAACACCCATTTTTTTCACACTCCTTCTATTTTCTCATAATATTCTATTATATTATAATAATAAATTGTGTAAAAAAAATCAAAACTTATTTTTAATAGATATAATTAATTAATTAATTAATTAGTTCTACAATATTGATCAATAGTTTCAGCTACAATCTTAGCCTTTGCTACAGCTTCAACAACAGTTTTAGCTCCAGTTACTACATCTCCAGAAGCAAATGTTCCTTTTTTAGTTGTATTACCTTTATCATCAGTAATTAAAAGCCCCCATTTATTAGTATCAAGCTCAGTTGTATTGGAAACTATATTAGATTTAGGATTTTGGCTTACTGCTATTATTACAGAATCACATTCGTAGAATTCTTCTTTACCTTCTAATATCTTAGTTTGAATTCTTCCATCTTCATCTGTAATATTTTCAGTTAATGCAAATTTTATTCCTTCATCAGTAATTTTTAAAGGTGCTTTAAACAAGTCAAATTTAACTCCATCTTCCTTTGCTTCACTTATTTCTTGTTTTGTAGCTTTCATTTGTTCAAAGCCTTTTCTATAGAATACAATAACTTCATCTGCACCATATCTTTTTGCACTTCTTGCTGCATCCATAGCTACATTACCTGCACCTATTACTGCAACTCTCTTTCCTAATCTATAGTCTAAAGGTGATTTTAAATAATCTATGGCATAGTGAACATTTCCTAATGTTTCTCCAGGTATATCAAGTGTTTTTGGATTCCATACTCCAGTACCTATAAATGCAGCTTTATATCCATCTTCAAGCAGCATGTCTAATGTAACTACTGGTCCAACAAGAGTATTAGGTCTTATTCTTACACCAAGTTCTACTAATCTTTCTTCAATTTTATCTATTATCCTTTTAGGTAATCTATATTCAGGTATTCCATATCTAAGTACACCACCAATTTTATTATGAGCCTCAAATATAGTAACTTTATATCCTCTTTGAGCAAGAATAAATGCCATTGTCATTCCAGCAGGACCTCCACCTATAATGGCAACTCTATCTTTATCCTTTGGAACAAATTCAAATTTTGCTTCTTCTAGATACTTTAATGAAATTTCATGTTCAATCTTATGAAAATAAACTGGCTCACCTTTTATTCCTTTTACACAGTTCCCCCTACATTGATCTTCATGTATACATACTAAAGAACAAATAACTGATAAAGGATTATTTTCAAATAATATTTTTCCTGCTTCCTCAATTTTTCCTTCCTTATATAAAGCAATCACTTCTGGTATTGCTGTATCAATAGGACAATTTTCTCTACATCTAGGTTTTTTGCATCCTAAACATTTTTGTGCTTCTTCTAATAATGTTACATTATCTAACATTTGTATCCCCCTTTTTATTTGAATATATTAGTATATTAACCTATTTATTTTTTTTTTTCAAATATATTATTTATAATATAAGTTTACAATCACTCCATATATATTTAAAAGCTGATTAATTTAAAACTAATCAGCCTTTAAATATAAAGTATTTTTGATTTTAATAGTACTTCGTAACAAATTATTCTCTAATATTTTTAACTATTTCCATTATCATATCCACTCTATTAAATGGTACTATAAAATATAAACCATCGCAGATATCCTTGAGTTTTCTTCCAATATCCACAGCTATATCCATACCTACCTTTTGAGCTTCTTCCTTAGACATGCCCTCTTTAAATTTATTAACTATACAAGCAGGTACATTTACTCCAGGCAACTCATTATTTAAAAATACTGCATTTCTATAACTCACTATTGGAAGTATTCCCCCCAATATTTTAGTATTTGTTTTTTCTTTTATTTCTTTAATAAACTCTATAGCTTCTTCATCATATATAGGTTGAGTTAAGAAGAAGTTTGCACCACATTCTATTTTTTTCTTCATTCTTTCATATTCAATATGTTTATTTCTAACATTTGGATTCAAAGCGCCTCCAATTAACATGCCATTATTAAAAAAAACATCAGTATTCATAGTATTTATAAGATTAATTAATTTAAATGAATTTAAATTAAATACACTCTTTGTTTTAATTTTACTTGCATCAGATACTGGATCACCAGTTATAGCCAACACATTTCTTATATCTTCAATATGTGCTCCTATAAGACTTGATCTTATTGCATTGGTATTTTTATCTCTACAGCATACATGAGGCATTGCTTCTATACCGATTTCCCTTTTTATTTTAGCTGATATAAGTACTGAGTCTGCCCTAACCCTTGACATTGGTGAATCAGGTACTGTCACCAAATCAATTTCATTTTTTTTACATATATCTGCACTATTAATCAATTTAGTGACCTCTGTATCAACAGGAGCTGTAAGCTCTACTGCAATAACAAATTCATTATTTTCAAGTTTATTTTTAAAAGTATTTGATACATTATCAGAACTATCAATTTTCTTATTTGTTTCTTCATTCTTTTTTACTTCTCTAAAATCTTTCTTATCTAATATCTTCTTTATTTCTCTAATATACAAAGGGTTTGTCCCACAACATCCTCCTAAAATCACCGCCCCTTGCATCCTTATATCATTAATTCTTTTTGCAAAATATATAGGATTATTAGGATATACAGTTCTCTCGTGAATAATTTCAGGAAACCCTGCATTAGGAAGAATAGAAACTATATCACCTTTTGATATTTTTATTTTTCTTACTAATTCAAATAAATGAGCAGGTCCAGATCCACAATTCATTCCATATGCATCAATATATTTATTATTTTTTACGTTTTCAAAAATATTATCTACACTAAATCCATCTCTGGTATAGCCATCTGGCTTAAATGCAAACTGAGTTAAAATAAAATTATTTTTATTTTTTTTCTTAATATACTCACTGATTTTATCTAAATGATGATAACTGCTAAATGTTTCAAATATAAAAATATCTATCCCTTTTTCTATAAAACAATCTACTATAAATTTATATTCTTCAAGTATTTCATCATTATTTTCTTCCATATATTCATTTCTTATAGGCCCTATACTGGCACCTATATATAC